>NZ_RXIU01000247.1 GCF_004217665.1 Candidatus Magnetaquicoccus inordinatus
TCCATTAGGCGCGCCGCGCCGACGCAAAAAGCGCGTCGGCTTGTTGTGAAAGGCGCGCCAAAGGCAAAAGATTAAAAAACAAAATCCCAGGGATTCCATCCCTGGACCCGGCCAGGGAGGTGCCCTCCCTGGACCCGCAATAGTTTTGGGTGGTGAATAGTTACATAATTTTTTTATTTTCAAATGCGCTTGCCCTGAGGCCCACTCTCGTCGGCTGATTTTTCAGCAGCAAAGAATGCGCCTGTCTGCTTTGCAGCTTAATCGTCGATACCATACTGGCGCAGTTTATTGTGCAGTGATTGACGAGTAATATCCAATAGTTGTGCAGCCTGCAGCTTGTTACCTTGGGTCTTTGCCAACGCGGCACGAATCAGACGGATCTCCAAACGCTCCCGTTGTTGCGGTAACGAGAAGGAGTCGGGCAACATCTCTTGAGCGGTCAGGGCGTGGCCGCTGCCTTGCATCGGCAGGGAGCAGTGTTGTGCGGAGATGGTCTCTCCATCATTGGTGAGAGCCACTAAACGCTCCACCTCATGTTGCAACTGGCGCACATTGCCAGGCCAGGCATAGCTTTCAAAACGGGAGAGAATCTCCGGGGAATAGCCGAGAACCTTTTTGTTGAAGCGGACATTGACCTCATCAAGAAACATCATGGCCAGGGGCAGAATATCCAGATGGCGTTCACGCAGCGGCGGCAGATTGAGATCGACAGCAAAGAGGCGAAAGAAGAGATCTTCGCGAAAACGTCCCTTTTTGACCTCATCCTGCAGATTTTTTGCCGAGGCGCTGATGATGCGAAAATCATAGCGGTGCAAACGGTTGCCGCCCAGACGCATCCCCTCTTTTTCCTGAATGGCGCGCAAAAATTTGGGCTGAATGGTCAGGGGCATTTCGGAGATTTCATCGAGGAAAAGGGTGCCACCCGTGGCCTCCTCGAAACGACCCATGCGGCTGGAGACGGCACCCGTAAAGGCCCCCTTTTCATAGCCGAAAAACTCACTTTCCATCAAATTTTCTGGGATGGCCGAACAGTTGACGGCAACAAAAGGACGACTGCGCCGATCGTTGGATTGTTCATGGATCATGCGGGCAATGACCTCTTTACCGGTTCCGCTTTCGCCGGTAATGAAGACATTGACCGGTAGCGAGCCAATCTGGCGCACAATCTCCAGGGTTTGGCGCATGGAGGGGCTTTCGGCGATAAATTTGTGGCGTTCGGAGGCTTTGAAATCGCTGCGCGCCATCTCTTCGTGCATATGCTTGGAGATGCTGATCATCTCCTCGGTGATGATGTTGTGTTCGATGGAGAGAGCCAGATAACGGACCACCTGTTGCAGGAGGATCTCATCTTGTTGGGTAAAACCTTCGCTGCTGCGTTTGTTGAGCACCTGGACCGCCCCGATACAGCGCTTTTCCGCCAGACTGAAGATGGGCACGCTGATCAGATTGCGGGTGATAAAATCGGTTTTTTGATCGACCTGGGCATGGAAGCCACTGTGGTGCTCAAGATTGGAGCTGAAGATGGTGGCACCATCGGCGATGGTGCGTCCGACAATGCTGCCCTCTTTGGGGGCGATGATCTCTTTTTCGCGTACTCCGGTACCAAATTTGAGCCAGACATTATCCGATTCGGCGCTGTAAATGAAGATGCTGCAGCGTTCGGCCTGTACCAACGGCGGAAAAACTGCCACAAAAAAGCGCATTAAATTTTCATAATCGCGACCGCTCCAGGCCCGGGTAATGCGATCCAGTTGTGCTTTAAGGGTAATCAGGCGCTGGCGGATTTCCGAGGTCTTAAACATGGAAGGCTCTATCCTGCTGCTGCCTGAGGTGGAGCCGATCGTCTGCCGCTGCTGCGGGGAGTGGCGGCGGGCAGAGAGAAGCGGGAGAGCATTTGAAACACCTCCAGCACAGTTTGGGTGGGCAGTTTGAGCAGTCGAGCGGTCTCTTCGACATCAGCACCGTTGAGGGCCAGGTCAATGATTTGCTGGCGGGCGGTCGCGGAAGAGGATTTGCTGCGATAATTAAGCAAAAAAATCCGTCTGTTACAGGCTGGGTTGTGGCAGATAAAGCGTTGGGCACCGTTGGGTTGGCGACCATATTTGACCACATTCAAGCTGTCACACTCCGGACAGCGCACTTCGACCACTGCCATGATGGAAATTCTCCTTGCGTATCTGGCCTATGGGAGGGAGTTATTCCCTATCTTGCTGCAGATAAAGAATTTTTACTCTGTGTTACAAAATCAAGATTGTATTAGATCAATTTTTATGCCAAGCGCTGCGGTGAAGATATTTTCCTTACATATGTGCAGCTTGTCGTTTCCATTGCTGCTGCTGCAGGCTGCTTTGCTGCGTCTCATGGGCAAAATGTTCCGTCGTGGGTTTGCAAAAAATGCCTGCATGCGGGGATGAGTGCGAGGTGTAAGCATCTAACTATATGAATAATAAGATAAAAAAACTTGGAATGCAAGTTGCGATATTGGTTCTGCAAGGTGCAGATAGCCGTTTGTAGCGGCAAAATCTGACCGCTCTGACCTTTTTTTGCTGCATGCACGCAAGGAGCTGCCATGGCTACTATCCTTTCTGCCGTTTCCGGTCTGTCGAATATGGTCAATGCCGCGCTGACGGATCCCGCGCTGGTTGCCCTGAAAGAGAACATGAGCAATGCCGCGAGTGTTGCCGAAGGGTATCGGGTGGATCTCTCCCAGGATGAAGAGCAGGCGGGACGAACCGGAGCCTCGCAGCTCTCTTTGGGAGGGCGCTTGTCGGTCGATCTGCAGGCTTTGAATCAGGCCACTTTGCAGGCCAACGATGGCATTGCCATCACCCAGATTGGTGGTGCGGCCCTGAATGATATTCATGCCGATCTGGCCGAGATGCAAAAGCTGGTGCAGGCCAGTCGCAGCGGTTCGCTAAGTGCCGAGGATCGGCAAAATCTGCAGGAAGAGGCCAGAAAGTTGCAGGCAGCCATTGAACAAAAAATCCATTCAACCCGCTATAATGAGATTCCTTTGTTGGCCAGTACGCGGGCGATGTTGTTGCAGGCTGGTATCGAAAGTGGTGTGCAGAATACAATTGCCTTGAAAGATTTAAGTCAGGCGCTGACTCCCGTGGATACCAGCAGTACCGCGGGTATCGAGGCAGGAGAGAGCTCTCTGGCCAAGGATGTCAGTATGGTGCAGGGGTTGCAGCGGCAGATGGCAGCCAAAGAGGGTGAATTTGTGACGGCCATTGCTGGCTTGTCCTCTTGGGCGGCGGCGCGTACCGGTATGGGAGCACGGATTGACAGTGAGCAAGAGGCCAGTCAGGCGGCCAGTCGCATTGCTGCTTTGATTCGCGGCAATGCTGCACAGGCGTTTCATGTGCAGGCCAATCAAGCGCCCGCACGGGTTGCCCAACTGGTTTAAGATTGCGCATCGCCTGGGTTACGTGTAACTTTCAGGTCCGTGCTGGCTCGCCAGCTCTACCCCCATGGGGATGCTGTGCGGATTGGCGCAAAAATATGCGCCAATGTGCACAGCATCCCCATGGGGGTAGATCTGGCGAGTCATCGCAAACCGGGCAGGGCTGGCAAGCCAGCACGAACCTGAATAGTTACGTTTTTTGAAAGATTTGTAGGGCGATGCGTGGGGTCGTTGAGTGGTTTACGGCCCCACGCTCTTTTTTGGCAGGGAGGAAGAGTCCCTGTTGCGGCCCTCCCCTAGAGATGAATCAAGGTCGGCGCCAGCCAGCCGAGCAGACCGAAGGCTATCCCGAGCACTCCCAAAAATCCGGCTCCCCATACCAGCAGCAGCATATTGGTGACCACCGAGGCAGAGGCCATGACGATGGCAATTTGCAACGCTGCCGCACCATATTCAAACATATGATGGGCGGCGGATGCTTTGTCGCGAATCTTTTGTGCATTGATGGCCCGTTCGCGCAGCTCCTTGCGTCCTTCACCCTTTTCCGGCTCGCTTTCATACCGTTGGGCGGTGGTGCGCCAATCGCTGATCCGCTTTTTCCACACCGCCTCCTGTTCGGGGCTGAGATTAATCGGTTTGCTGGCCTCCATCAGTTCGGCAGCGGTCTCCATGGTGGTTTTACGGATGGTTTTGGCCTGATAAAAGGCCCAGAGATCGGAAGCCTCAATATTGTGGGCAATTTGCGAAGTCTGCGAAGAGTTGACTCCGGTTTCAATCAATGCCAGCAGACAGGCTAAAATACTAATCAGAATAGCCACATATTTTTTACTGCCGCCCTCATGTCCACCTGAGGCACCATGCTCTCCATGCTCCCCGCCATGGCCATGGGCAGCTTCATGGATCTGCTCTTGGGTTTCCATTACTTCCATTGTGTGTACCTCGTTTCAATAAAAATAGAAGATTGATTAATATGTTTATTGGACAGTCAGCGGCAGGATTTGTCAATAGCCGACCTGGGTAAAGGCAGGACAAGCGCATTTGCCAATTTTCTCACTGTTGCCACAAGCGCAACGGTGCAGGTCGGGCGTCCGCCCTCCCAAAGAGTGCCCCTGCGGGGCACAAATCGGTGCGGCATGCGCGAATGCCAGCGCATTCGCTTTTGTGCAACGCCGCACATTTTCAGCAGGGCTTTGCCCTGCAACCCACCAGGAGGAGATAATCTCCTCCTGGACCTTCTTAATAATTTTGTAACTATTCAGGTTGGTGCTGGCTCGCCGGCTCTACCCC
>NZ_RXIU01000248.1 GCF_004217665.1 Candidatus Magnetaquicoccus inordinatus
GGTCTTGCACGTGCGCAAAGCGACAAAAGCAGAGCCAAACCAGAAGTTGATTTACCAAGCTCTTGCCATCGACCCCAACCCCGGTGGAGTAAAAAAGATGATCGCTTGATCAAAAAATGGCCAAGACATCAACTTTGTAGTGCCACTTGCGAAAAATCAGCATCACAATACACTGATATTGCTTGAAAAATTTTGTAGCATGTTAAACATGGGTTAATTGATATACTGTCCCCCGATTTCGAAATATACTGTCCCCCGATTTCCCGAGAAATATACTGTCCCCCGATTTCCCGATTTCTGTCCCCCGATTTTAGGCCAAATTGATATACTGTCCCACGATTTCCAAACAAATTGATATACTGTCCCCCGATTTCAAATCAATGCGGTTAATTGATATACTGTCCCCTGATTTCAATGGGCGGCTATTGACAGTTAATGCAGTTAATTGATATACTGTCCCCCGATTTCGGATTTCACAAACGGAGATAAAATTGAGACAATTGTTTGTCACTCAACAGGGGCTCTTGAAAAAGCAATACTGGATTTAACAAATTGATAAAGAGCTTGGCGGCTGTTTGTCATGAAATCGTTGGACATCATACGTATTTCTTGTTTTTCGACATAACGTTGTTACTGGAAATCGGGGGACAGAAATCGGGGGACAGTATATTTATTTGAAATCGGGGGACAGTATATTCCCATCGTTGGAAATCGGAAATCGGGGGACAGTATATTTATTTCCCCATCGGTCACTTTGAAATCGGGGGACAGTATATTTATTTCCCCATCGGTCACCAGTTAATGCGGTTAATTGATATATTGTCCCCCGATTTACTGCATCCCATTACACACATCTCAAACGACTTGGTTTTCACGGGTCCATCGAATCCCTTGTGCGCAGTCCATCACGCGCTGTAGCCCTTGCCAGATGGTCTTGACCCCTGGTTCCCCGTCCCCCTTACGACCAAGAAAACCTCCAACCATGGCGACCAACCGGACAACTTCATTCAGACGTGGTGCCTGTCTTGGAAGCGGTCTTTTCATCAGGAGATAGGCGGCCTGCCATTCTTCTCGGTCAAACAGCAACTCCGCGTCCAAGTCTGGGCAACTTCGCCCCAACCTCATCAAATGGGCAATACGCCATGCCACCACCATGAAGATTGCCAAGGCCCGTTCCACCCTGTCAACCGTGGATAATTGCAGTGCTTCCACTCGACAGCCAGTCTTGAGCACATGGAAAAACATTTCTATTTCCCATCGTGCCCGATACCAATCGATTAATTCTGTTGCACTTTCAAAGTCTTCTATCTTACGGTTTGTCAACAGACGCCACTCAATCGGTTGCACGCCGGGAGGAGCGTCTACCTCAGATGCAATTACGCAGTACGCATCAACCCGACCTCTGCGACCATCAGACACCTTCACCGAATGGCAGCGTACCTGCTGCCTGACTGTACGTGCCTTTTGTGCTTGCTGACCTTTCTTGGCTTTCCGTAATGGCAACAAAAACTTAATTTCACCAACAAAATCAGTGTTTTTCACTGACTGCCATAATTTTTCTCCAGACGGAAGAGATCGGTTGTGCTGAGAGCGCACCAGCCAATCAATCGGATTTCCAAGCTCCTGCGCCTTGCGCATCAACTCGACAATATCGCCCTCGCGATCAGCCACATAAACCAACCGTGTATCGGGAAGACTTTGTGCCAACTCGGCAAGTCGATCATAGCCTTCGATCCAACGCAGGCTCTCTTTCATACTGTGTTGAGGGTTGCCGTTTTCATCCTTTACTGCGCGAGACCACATCCAAGCATCTAATATTCCAAGAGGTTCTCTGTCAACACTTACCGCATAGGTTGGATGCAGATACATGCCTCTCTGGGCGTCGTAGGACAGGGGACCCATACCTTCAATCTGTTGACCGTTGAAGTCCAATTCCGTGGTGTCTTGAATGCACAGTACAACATGATGCTGGGCCATCCTCCTTGTGGAGCAGGCGAAATGAGGTGCCAGAATATCTTCCCATCCGACATCCTCCTGAGCCAAGAAGCGATACGCTCCCTGAACCTCTGCCCAGCCAGAACACGCCCCCGGAATGCTTGCTGTTGGGGATTCAGACAATCGTGCAGCAACAAAATCAGACGGTCATTCAAACGTTTATCACCAAGATCGACTGTTTCAAACTCCTCTTCTACCCAGGTCATCTGCCATCTCCTTGACTGTCGGAAAAGAAGCAATATTACCGAAAGTCAAGATGTGTGTAACGGGATGGATTTACTGTCCCCCGATTTACCCCGATTTCGAGTGGGAAATTGATATACTGTCCCCCGATTTCCATCGGTCACCAGTTAATGCGGTTAATTGATATACTGTCCCCCGATTTCATCTGCTAATCGTTATAAGCAGATCCCCATAATCGGTGATATCTTGCGAAAGGCTTCGTTCTACGTCAATCACCGATAGATCAATAGGAAGCTTTTCGTTATCATTGTATTGTCTGTAAATAGTTGTAACCAACATAACCAATAAGAAAACAACGATAGAAACAAGAATCCTGATTAATGTATGGACATCGTCTGCTATACCAATAAAGACAAATGACGCAATGGAAGCGAAACTCGCAAGGATCGCTCCACCAGCTTTAACAGGAAAAAGAATATAGTTTTGCAAAAAACTCATACTAAACCCAAAAAAACACAAAAAAGATGAATTCCAAGCAATCCGTCCAAATTTCCTGATCCCACACCACCGAACAACGCGCCAGCATCCACTTGCGACTCAACCGTCTCTCGTCCGGCCAATGCGACAGCGAACGGCTCTACCACGGCCACCAACGACTCAACCGTCTCTCGTCCCGCCAATGCGACAAGAAACAATGCCAGCGTGTTCAGCCGGGTGTACCACCAGCAAGTAAAATGCCTTTTGTCGGCGTTACACGCCACTGAAAACAATGATAACGAATACAACATAACCAGTGCCGGTGATTTTATCAGAAGAAACAAACCGATGTAAAATGGAAAACACCATGCGATCCAAAAAATCCAGACTCCAGTTCAACTCCCACCACCCTACCAACATCCAGCCAAAGGAAAGCTGTTGACGCCATTACAACTCCGGAAATCGGGAAATCGGGGGACAGTGTATCCATTTCTGAGAAACCGGGAAATCGGGGGACAGTATATCCATTTCTGAAATCTGTGGGAAACCGGGAGACAGTATATCCATTTCTGAAATCTGGGGACACCATACCTATTTCCAACGGGCAATGCGTATGTTATCCCCACATTTGATTTATACTGATCTCGGGTCAGCGGATCGATTGTGCATTTTTGTCAATGAGAGCATGACGGCCTGATTTAAGGGAGTATCTTTTCCCATTGCTGCTCCAGGCGTTTGCCAGAGACCGGGAAGAGAGTGCGCAGATCCTGGGCAAACAGGGAGATGCGCAACTCCTCCACCATCCAACGATAGTATGCCAACTCTGGATCCTGGATGCGCGCTGCCGCATGCTGTTTGGCTCGCTCCAGATAGCGTTTCCAGTAGGGCTGCAACTCGGCAGCACGTTGATTATCACGTAATGGCGCTTGTGCCCGGCGTTGCAAACGCAACAGGATGCCTTGCAAATAACGTGGATAGTGTTTCAACCAAGCCGGTGCGGTCTCCCGCAAAAAGCCTGGATAGATTAAACTGGCCAAATGGCTGCGTATATCACCCTCCACCATCGGCAGGCCAGGAATCTCTCCCTGCGCCAATACTGTCTGCACAGCACGTTGACGCAAGGCAATCTCTTTGATCAACTGCTGCATCTCTAGGATCGTCTGTCCCACTAACGGTCGCCCATTGGCCAAACGCTGTAAAAACTGCTCTTCGTTTTCAATCTCTTCCGCATGGCCATCCAAAAAGATTTTAGCCAAGGCCAAGGCGGTGCACTCCCACCACAATCCCTTGCCAGATCCAAAGGCTGGATCAATGCCCAGCAAATCACGAGGCAGGCTCCATTTTTTTTGCAAGGGTTGCAGTAGCGGCGCCAACTGCAACGCAAATAAACGCACCAATCCCCAACGACTGATGCGTCGTGCCTCATCCGCATCCTCCACCAGACGCAAGGAGACCGACTGGCCGTCATCATGAATGGCCGGAAAACCAAAACTGTTACGCCGTTCTCCCGCCACCACCACCTGCTGCGGCAGATTGCCAAAACTCCAACTGGTCAAGCCGCTTTGGGCAAAAGCGCTTTTGGGCAGTGCGGAAAACTGCTTTTTTGCCACCGCACCCCACTCCTGTTGCAAAGCACGCAAATCACGACCTTGGGCCAGGAGGGTGTCGCTGTTTTCAGCAATAACCTTGAAATTAATTCGTAGATGCTCTGGCAGATCTTCATGCCGCCAGGCATCACCAGGGATGGTCAAGCCATATTGACGCAGCAAAATCAGTCCCAATACCGAGCCAAGCGGTTTGTCTTGCCCATAAGCAGAGATCTGTTGCAGACAAAACTGTTGGGTCTGCGGCAAGGGCACCAAAGGACGGCGCAGGGTTTTGGGTAATCCCTTGAGCAGGGCCAATATTTTATTGGCCAGCAAACCAGGAACCAGCCACTCAAAGGGGGCGGGAGTCAGTTGGTTGAGAAAAGGCAAGGGGATCAAGACACTGATTCCATCT
>NZ_RXIU01000249.1 GCF_004217665.1 Candidatus Magnetaquicoccus inordinatus
TCAACCTGGGCACGGGTGAATTTTTTGGCGAGATGGCCTTTCTGACCAATGAACCCAGACAGACCAGCGTGGTGGCAATAGATGATTCGGTGGTGGCCCTGCAGGTCGATCAGGATCTGATGAAACGGCTCAGTGCGGAGATTCGCGAAAAGGTAAAAGATCAGATCATCACCAAATTGATCGAGCGTCTGAACAAAACAACCGAGCGCCTGCGCGTGCGCATGTAGAGAATAAAGACTGGAATCCATCATGTATTTTGCCATTATCGGCGAGGATGTGCCCGACAGCTTACCCTTGCGCCTTGCGGTACGTCCGGCCCATCTGCAACGTCTGGAACAACTCAACGCGGAGGGACGCCTGCTGCTCGCCGGTCCCTTCCCTGTGATGCACAACGGTGAGTTGCTGGCCAATTATAGCGGCAGTCTGATTGTCGCCGATTTTGCTTCCCTGGAGGCGTGTCAAGAGTGGGCCAACGCCGATCCCTACCTCTCTGCCGGAGTCTATGCGCAGATCACCATTAAACCGTTCAAACGGGTGCTGCCCTGATCGCGAACAACAACCCTATACAGCAAACTCCATTAAATCGGTGGCCAAAGCCAGGGGACCAGAAAATTGGCTTTGACACTCCTCTATACGCTCATCCTCTCTGCCATCAATCGGATAGAGATGGCTGAGTATCAGGCGTTTGACCTCTGCCTCGGCAGCCAGTTTTCCCGCCTCTCTTGCCGACAAATGGCCTTTGACCTTGCCTGCATGCAGCGTAGAACAGTCAATAATCAGCAGATCTGCTCCCGCCGCCAACTGCCGCAAACGGGGATCATAGTCACAATCTCCTGAAAAAACGATACTCTTGCCAGCATAATCAAAACGATAACTGCGACTTTCAAAACGCTCGGAATGGCTGACAACAGAGCTCTGCACCAGCAACTCCCCCAATGATTGGCGCTCCGTGACCTCACTGACAAAAAAAGGAAAGGCTTCCGGTACGGCCACTACCGGCACAACTATCTGCCGAAAAAAAGCGATAAATCCGGCAGGTCCAAACAGATGAAAAGGCTTCTGGCGCTGCAATCCAGGCATCCGCAGCGCATGCAGCAAGGCCGACAACTCCCCTACATGATCGGCATGGGTATGGGTGATCCATAACCCATCCAGGGTGGAAAAAGGTTTGCCAATCCGTTCCAACTGCAACAAACTGCCACTGCCACAATCAATCAACCACCTTTTTGCCGCCACCTCTAAAAGATAGGCGGGTGCATGGCGCTGCAGGGAAGGAATCCCGGTTCCCGAACCCAGTATCGTCCCGATCATCGGTTGCCATCTGTGGCATCTGCATGCGCAACATTGACGGCACTCGCCTGCATGTTGCCTCCTGCGGCCTCTGCCTGCCCATTATTGACGGGATTCACAGCAGCTTGCTGCAGCTTGCGCAACTCCTGCAATTGATAGTGACTGGTTTGCACACTGGGATGGTTTGCTCCAAAAAGCTTTTCCCGGATTGCCAAAGCGCGCGCAACCAATATTTCTGCCTCGGCATACTGACCACGTGCATGATGAATGGCGGCCAGATTGGTCACTGTGGTCGCCACATTGGGATGCTCCACACCAAAGATCTGTTCAAAAATGGCCAAAGCCCGCTGATACAACGGCTCGGCGCGCTCCAGCCTGCCCGCTGCCCGATAGAGCAAAGCCAAATTGTTCAGACTGCCCGCCACCGTCGCATGCACCGGACCAAACACCTTTTCCCGAATCGCCAAAGCCCTTTGATACAACGGTTCGGCGCGCTCTGGATGGCCCTGAATACGATAGATCTCTGCCAGATTGTTCAATGCCGCTGCCACATTGGGATGCTCCTGCCCATAGGCGCGCTCAAAAATGGCCAACGCCCGCACATAAAGCGGTTCCGCACGCTGATGTTCACCTTGTGCCCCATACAACAACGCCAAATTGTTCAGGCTGCCCGCCACATCGGGATGCTCACTGCCCAGCAACGCTTCGCGAATCGCCAAACCGCGTAAAAAGAGCGGTTCAGCCTTGGCATACTGCCCACGCGCGTTGTAAAACGATGCCAGATTGTTCAAACTTTTGGCAACATCCACATGATCGCTGCCATACAGCTTCTCGCGAATCGCCAAAGCCCGTTCATACATCGGTTCGGCAACCGCATATTGTCCTTGGCTGTCGCACAACAGAGCCAAATTGTTCAACACCTGCGCCACCTCGGCATGATCCGGCCCAAACATGCGCTCACGCATCTCCAACGCACGACGAAACATCGGTTCGGCCCGACCATACTTGCCTTGCGCATAATAGATGGTGCCCAGATTGTGCAGACTGGTGGCAACATCAGGATGACCTGCCCCCAGACGGCGCTCCCGATGATCCAAAAGCCGTTGGTACAAAGGTTCTGCCTGGGCATACTGCCCCTGCAGACGATATAATTCCGCCAATTCTCCCAAGGTCTCAAGCCACTCAGGATCGCCAACATTGCGCGTGCGCTCCTGAATCGTCATCATCCGCCGACAAAACTGAGCAGCCTCGGTATAGTGTCCCTGTTGACGGTGCAGCGCCACCAAACTGCTCAGCGAGGGCAGCAAATCGACATGTTCCCTGCCTACTGACTGCTCTGCCAACTCCAGAGCCCGCTGGTGCAAAGCACCGGCCTGCCCATATTGACCCTGCACCCGATACATCTCTGCCAAAACCTGCATGCCGGCAAGCACATCGGGATGGGTGACTCCCAAATGGATCTCCCGAATGGATAAAGCACGCTGCAGGATCTGGGCTGAGCGCTCCAGTTGGCCCTGCACACGATACAACTCAGCCAAAACACTTAAATTTTTTGCAACATCAGGATGATCGACCCCCAACTGCTCCTCGCGCAGTTGCAATGCTCTTTCCGCTATCGTTTGCGCCCGGGCATAATCACCCTGAATGCGATACAACTCCGTCAACTGAGCCAACAGCTCAGCCAACTGCAAAGCCTCTGCGGCAGGCTCTTTTTCCAACAGTTGCACAGCCTGCAGATAGCAACTCTCTGCCTGACTGTATTCGGCACGGCTATAATACAATGTTGCCAGATTGTTTAAGGTGGTGGCCACGGACGAAGATGCCAGCTCTGCTCCTTCTGCATACAAACGCAAAACCTGTTTGTAACAGGCAGCAGCCTCCAGCAAACGACCATGAAACCGATAGAGCATGCCCAGATTATTCAGGCTGCTGGCCAATGGCGCACTGCCCACCGCACCCAAAGACAGAGCCAGTTGCGCAGCGTTTTCAGCCAACTGCAGAGCGCGTTGCTGATTGCCCTGTTGCCAATGCAACACCAACTGTTGGTTTAACAGTTGCCACTCCTGGTACAGCGAACGCACAACCTCCTCTTCCGACATGAACAGACGGTGCAACCACGGGAATATCCCGCTTGTCAGCCACTCCTTGATCTCGATCCATTTTTGCCTGAGTCTATTCATGCCGCTCCGCTGCCCTTATCCTTTCAACTGCCTGGTTAGCAGGTTTCTTCAATATTTGCAATAACCATTCCAACAGGAGTGCTGCTGCCTTGACAATGAAAAAATCACCTGCCCGCTTTTCTGCCCATTCGCTCGCCAGCCAACGCCTTTTTTTGTGTGAAAAACCTTCGCAAGCGCGGGACATTGCTCAAGTATTGGCCGCTACACAGCGCATGAACGGCTATCTGCAGGGCACAGAGTGCCGGGTCACCTGGTGTTTGGGCCATCTGTTGGAAATGGTGATGCCAGAAGAGTATCATGCAGAGTGGAAAAGCTGGCGCCTGGAGACGCTGCCCCTCTTGCCAGAAGAGTGGAAATTGGCGGTGCGCCAAGAGGTTGGCCAACAGTTTCAGGTGATCCAACAGCTTCTGCGCTGCAGCTCAGAGGTGATCATCGCCACCGATGCCGATCGCGAAGGAGAGACCATCGGACGCGAACTGCTGCAGCAATGTGCCTATCGCGGTCCTGTCAGCCGCCTCTGGCTCTCTGCTCTCGATGCCCAGAGCATTCGCCAAGCCCTGCAGAAGCTGCGCCCCGGCGCCAGCACAGAGCCCCTCTATCGTGCGGGCATCGGCAGAGCTCGCGCCGATTGGCTGGTCGGCATCAACCTCTCCCGTGCCTACACCTTGTTTGGCCGACACAGGGGCCAAGAGGGGGTTTTGAGTGTTGGTCGCGTACAAACCCCAACCTTGAAGCTGGTTGTGGAGCGTGATCGGCAGATTGAGCAGTTTCAACCCCTGCCCTATTATGAGCTCTGGGTCGATCTGCAAAGCCAAAAAGGAGCCTTGCGGGCACAGTGGCAACCCCCGGAAGAGCAGGTCGATAGCGAAGGGCGCTGCCTGCATCGACCTTGGGCCGCAACGGTCGCCCAACGGGTGGTTCAAGCAAACGCCACAGTACTCTCAGCGGAAACAAAACGGCTCAAGGAGCCAGCCCCACTGCCCCTGGATCTTTCGACACTGCAACAGGAGTGCTCCAAACGCTGGAAAATGGCTGCTTCACGCACCCTGCAAGTGGCGCAAGCGCTCTACGAAACCCATAAAGTGATCACCTATCCACGCAGCGACTGTCGCTATCTCCCCCTCAACCAACTCAAAGAGGCTCCCCGCATTGTGCAAACCCTGGC
>NZ_RXIU01000025.1 GCF_004217665.1 Candidatus Magnetaquicoccus inordinatus
CTCTTGCTCTCATAATTGGCTGAAGTGTTGAGCGTCAAAGCACCGGTCGCACTGTCGATGCTAAAATAGGCCGCATCTGTTCCACTCACACTATAACTGCGCACGCTACCGGCATCGACATCCGTTGAGGTAACCGTATAGACCACGGTGGAGGTTGCGGCATTTTCATTGACACTTGCCGTCGCCGCCGAGGTCAATACTGGTACCTCGTTGAGATCATTGACGCTGATGGTGACCGCTTGGCTGGCGGTCAAACTCCCTCCATCTGTGGCAATGACCGTAAAACTGTAGCTTGCTTTGCTCTCATAATTGGCAGAACTCTGTAGAGTCACCGCTCCCGTGGCACTGTTGATATTTAACAAAGCGGCATCCGCCCCGCCCAGAGTGTAGCTCAACGTATCGCCCGCATCGGGATCACTGCCCGTTGCCGTATAGATCACGGTCGAGGTGGCGGCATTTTCGGCCACACTGCCCACCGCCCCCGAGCTGATACTCGGCGCTTCGTTGACATTCGTGATCGCAACAGTGACCGCCTGCGTGGCTGTCAACCCCCCACTGTCGGTCACCGTTACCGCAATGTTATAACTGGATTTACTCTCATAATCGATTGCCGCATTAAGTGTCACCGCGCCACTGCTGCTGTTGATGGTAAAGGCGGCAGCATCCGCGCCACCAAGAGAGTAGAGAGCCGTATCGCCACTATCCACATCACTGGAGGTGACCGTATAGACCAAGCTGCCATTGGCACTGTTTTCTGCCAACGTGGCACTGCTGCCAGAGGTGATGGCAGGGGCATCATTGACATTGCTCACTGCCGTGCTGGCACTGCTGGCCACACTCTCAGCCGTGCCATAACCATCGGTATAACTGGCCACTACACGCAGATATTTACCCACCAACGCCTGCGGCGGAACATAGGTTGCGCTGCTGGCCCCAGCAATATTGGCCCAACCACTCACCCCATCCGCCGAATCCTGCCACTGATAGCTGATCGTCCCCAAACCATCGCTATCGACCAGGGTATTGCTGGCCGTCAAGGTACTGTTTTGGGCAGTCGTACCGCTGATGCTCACCGCTCCAGTGGGCAAGCTGTTGCTGTGGGGAATGTTGACCGTAAAGGTGGCAGCATTCGCATCGACCGCCACATAATGCACAGTGGCCGCCGCATCGCTGACCTGACTGCCGACAATGGCAATGGTATAGGTGCCATTATCGGTATAATCCCAACTGCCACCAAGGGGCGTCACTGTATAGGTGGCGGTGACCGCTGTGGTATTGCTATAGCTGTATTGCACTCCAGTAACGGTCAAAGCGGTGTTGCTCGCATTTTTAACCGTGACATCACCTGTAGTAAGAGAGGTCAAATCAATCCCGGTGCCAGTGTCGTTATATACCACAGAAAAAGAGTAGGCGGTTGCTCCGGCCGTTGTTACCCCGGCAGCCGTGATAGTGCCTTTAGTGGGGGCAATTGTATCGCTGGAGGTGGCGGAAAATCCTGCAGGCAATCCAGTTGTACTGGTGATATAATTTGCACTCCCTGAAAAAGTCGTTAACGCGGTGCCAGTCAGGCGCAAATCTGTATCGGTGGGTGCTGTGTTATCTGTTATTGTGCTTGAATTGAGTATTAAGGTTGTACTACCACCACTACTGACATAAATACCACCACCATCACTTGTGGCCGTATTATTACTTATCAAAGATGAAGAGATATTCAAAGCACTGCCGGGGTTGGTCCGTATGGCTCCTCCATCTGTCGCTTTGTTATAGATAAAGACACTATTACTTACCGTTAAAGATCTGTTATTATTGACCAGGATAGCGCCACCTGCAGTGGTGGCATAGTTATGGTCAAACACACAACTATCGACAACAAGAGTACCATTATCATAGATCGCCCCTCCATTTGTGGCATAGCCATGGGTGAAGGTTAAATTTTGCAGAGTAACGGTACTGCTTGAACCGATGGAGAAAATCTGTTTATTGCTGGTATCCAGAGTAGTCGGATAGTTGGTGGAATCATTTTGCTGGGCATCACCGCTCAAGGTAACCCGCTGACCGCCATCGATGGTCAACGAGAAACCATCTGTAAGGGTGATACTAATTACACTTTGCAGATAGATTGTTCCCGACAACGAGGAGTCAAAAGAGATGGTATCGGCTTGCCCATTCGTTTGCGCGCTGGTGATGATATTGCGCAATGAACCGGCGGAGCCATCATCGTTAAGATTGGTCACCGACAAAGCCGCCAACACCCCGGAATAGCTCTTTTGCACCTCACTGGTAAAAGCGATGCTGCTTTCGATAGAGCCGCTGCTGACCTCCAGATTCCAGTTGCCGCCAAGGGCCGCCGCGCCGGTCAAATCTTGGGAGGCCGCCACATCGGCCCCACTCTCCTCGGCCAGATGTTGCAGAAACAGACGCCCTCCCTCGCCCTCGCCCACCTGACAACCATAGAGCAACAGATCTCCCTGTGCAGTCAGCGCCTCTCCCCACTGCCGCAACCTCTCGGCATAACGCGGCAGATTGTCATTGGACAACACGGCACTTCCCAACAACAGCGCACCCTGCTGCCCATGCGAGACGATATGGATGGCATCATAGCCTTGCCCGCCACTTTTGGCCTGACTGCCTGCCAAAAATTGCGCAATCTGTTCCACCCCGTCACGGGCACCATCCAAAACCACCACCGTTTCATTGGCCTTGGCATGCTGCAGCAAGCTCTGCAACTGCTCTACCCGGCTATCGATAAACACAATCTCCCGCCGTTGCCGAGCAAGCTCCTGCTGTTCGGCAACCACCTTCTCTGGCGCCGCCGCCACACGCTCAAGCAGCGGCAGCAACGGCTCCGCCAAGGGATGCTTCTCGGCCAAACCCACACCGTCAAACATCAGGCGCGCTTCCAGAGCCCAAAAATCACCCTTCTGCTCCTCCTCTGTCAGTGCGGGCGGGGAGAGCACAGAGGTACGCCACCGTTGCCACAGGGCGCGACAAGCCTGCCACCAGCGATTTTCACTCCGTTCCGCCATGCTCCCCACTCCCCAAGAAGAGGCAAACCATTGACAGCTCTGCACAGCCACAACTCACCCATCATTCTCTGAATGTTAGCTCTTTTACTGGCGCCAACGCAATCATTATCAGGGCAATCGCATTTGCCAATTTCTTCACTGTTGCCACAAGCGAAACTGTGCATGTCGGGCGTCCGCCCTCCCAAAGAGTGCCCCTGCGGGGCACAAATCTGTGCGGCGTGCGCGAATGCTTAAGCATTCGCTTTTGTGAAACGCCGCACATTTTCAGCAGGGCTTTGCCCTGCACCCACCAGGAGGAGATAATCTCCTCCTGGACCTCCATAATAATTTTCTGATTTTCAAATGCGATTGCCCTGCAATCATTATCAACGGCCTTTTTTTTGCATAAAGCGGTTGCATCACTCTCTCTTGCACCGGAAAGATCTCCCAACTGAGTTGCACACCATGTCGCACCATGATCCGCTCCCTCCGCTACAGCCAGGCCAGAGCCGTCGGGTAAACCGTCGGCGTCGCCTGTCGTTGTTGCTGTTGGTAGCGGGCACCTCCTCTCTTTTGGCCGCCTGCAACTATCCCCTTTTGCCCATTTCCCCCCTGGAACGTACCGATATTCTCAGCGAGGATCGCGGCTCTCTTTTCCAGCAACAAGAGCCGGTTAGCCATCCGATTTCGCTTTTTGAGGCGATGGCTCGCGCCTTGAAATATAATCTGACCCATCGGGTTGCCTTGATGGAAAAGGCGGTGGCGCAACGACAACTGGAGCTGGGACGATTTGATCTATTGCCGCAAATTGCCGCCAGCACTGAGCTGCGTGCCCGCAGCAATCCCGATGCCGCCAAGGGTTTTTCCCTCACCGATCAAATCAGCTCCGGCTCCTACTCCACCTCCCAGGATCAGGTCAAAGAGAGCGCCAAATTAACCGCTACCTGGAATCTCCTCGATTTTGGCATCAGCGCCATCCAAGCCGAACAAGAGGCTGACCGCACCCATATCAGCACTGAAAACCAACGCAAAGCGGTACATGCACTGCTGCAGGATGTACGCTCCACCTATTGGAAGGCAGCCGGAGCGCAAAAGCTGGAAAATGCTATCGGTCCCATCATTCAACAGGCCCGCCAAGCCTTGATGGATGCCCGCAAGGTGGAACAGGAACGGCTGAAACCACAGGTGGAAATTCTCCGTTATCAAAAGACCCTGCTGGAGATTGTCAAACAGATGCAGGATCTGCGACATCAACTGAGTCTGGCCAAAACCGAATTTGCCGCCTTGATCAATCTGCCGCCTGGCAGCAGCTTTCAATTGGCTATTCCCGATGATCCAGTGTTGACCATTCCAGAGATTCGTTTAAGCCTGGATGAGCTGGAAGCCTTGGCTCTGGATAATCGCCCCGATCTGCGTGAAGCGATGTATCAGGTTCGGATCGGTCGTGCCGATGTGCGCAAGGCAATGTTGCGTCTGTTGCCCGGTTTAGAGTTTCAAATCGGGCACAACTGGGACAGCAACTCCTATACGCTCAATTCGCAGTGGGAAGAGGCAGGAACACGGGTGGTATGGAACATTCTCAATCTGTTGCAGGGCCCGACCGCGATTCGTCTGGCCGAAAACAAGGAGGAGCTGGCACGCCTGCGTCGTCTGACCCTGCATATGGCCATTATCAGTCAGGTGCATCTGGCCTATCGGCAATATCTGAGCGACCAGCGCCGTTTGCTGGCGGTGGAAGAGCTGGATGCCGTAGAGCAGCGTCTCTTTACCAACTATGGGGTGAGCGCCCACAACGATGCACAAAGCCGTCTGGAATATATCACTGCCGCCGCCAGTGCCCTGATGATCCGCCTGCAACTCTTTCAAGCCTATGCTGATGCGCAAAACTCCCTGGGACGGATTTTTGGCACTTTGGGGGTTGATCTCTCCTCCGAAGCCAGCCGCCATGAAGATCTGGCACAACTGACCGAGACCGTGCGCAGCTCTCTGAACAACTGGAACGAAGGCATCTCACTGGCCCCACTGCATCAGGTAGAAGAGAGCCTGGCGCAATCGGCGACGCACTCTCGGCGCAAAAAAATGCGCAGCGCTGCCCCGCCAGAGGCGGAAAAAGCGGCCATTCCCGACTATTTTCTTGATCCGCAATTCATGGATGAAGAGAGTTTGGACAAACAATATGCCCCAGAGCAGGCTCCGCCAGTGGCCCACAAGCCTGCTCCGGCAGCCGAGCCCCTCTCCAAGGCCGCAACCGCTCCGGCCAGTACAGCTCCGGCAGCCGCTCCAGCCACTCCGGCTACTCCAGCCGCTCCGGCCAGTGCAGCTCCAGCCACTCCGGCAGCAGCCCCGGCAGCCACTGCAACAAGCGCAGCAACCATGGCAGCCGCAGCCACTGCCTCGGCCAGTGCCGCCTCTGCACCGGCTGCCAGCAGCCATGCAGCCCGCAGCAACACCGACAAAGAGGCGGCAAACAACAAAAAGGTCAGCGGCCCAGAAAAGGGCAAAGAGCCGCCAAAAATTGAGCATCCCCCCACCACAGCCCAAACTCCGGCAAACACACAGGAGCCTCCTGGGGAAATCATCACCCTGTTGCGGCAATGGGCCAAAGCCTGGTCACAACGGATTCCCGAACACTATTGGTCCTTTTATGCCGGGGAAAAATTTCAACCCTTCCTGCAACCTTCGCTGGAAGCCTGGAAACAGCGTACCCGGGAGACCCTGCACAACCTCTCCTTTCTCCAGGTCGATGTGGATCAGATCCAGATGGTGCGGGAAATTCCCGCCCCTCTGGCCACCCTGTTGCAAAAAGGGAGTATCGACTATCGCCAGATCACTTTTCGTGAATCCTATCGCTCCAATCACTTGCAAAATTTTTCCCGGAAACTGATGATTCTCGGCAAAGAGGCTGATGGTTGGAAAATCTTCCGCGAGGCACCCTTGCCCCCAGCCATCCCAGGCAGTAAACAACCTGCCGGATTTGCCATTCAGGTGGCAGCCATGGAGGGGGCAGATAACGGTCGTCGTCTGGCCGAAGAGTGGCAAAAGCGAGGCTTTGCTGCCCAGGCCATCGCCGCGCTCGATGAGCGCAAGCGCCCCATCCATTCGGTACGCTTGGCCCACATGCGCAATCGCGAACAGGCAATTTTTTATCGTTGGCTGTTGATGTTGGCCACCGGTGTGGAGAGTGTGATCGTCCCGGCCGAAGCAGAACATCTGCAGGGTGTCGCCGAGGTGGCCCCGACCGCTCCCCCTCCAGAGAAAGAGAAGCCTCTTGTTGCGCCAAAATCGCCCGGCAATACGCCAGCAAAAAAGGATGTCAAGAATGTGGTCGAGAAAAAAGCCAACAAAAGCGATAGCGAAGAGCCGGAAGGCGATCGATAAACCGAAGCTGCTCTGGCTGCTGCTTGGCGCACTTGTTCTCTGCCCAGGCTCTCCCCTCACCGCTGCTGAAGAGCGCAGCAGAGCGCAACATCCCGCTCTTGCCTCCTCTGCAACCGCCGAAACAACCGCCAGTTGGCGGGTAGAGCTGTATGCCAAACGACGCACCCAACTCTCCAGCGAAATGGCGGCCCGCATCACCCGCTTGAGCGTGCGCGAAGGGGGACGTTTTGCCAAAGGAGAGCTGCTGGTGGCCTTTGATTGCGCTTTGGAACAGGCGCAACTGCAACGGGCACGGGCACTCCTGGAGGTTGCCGAGGCCAAAGCCCAGGTCAATGATCGACTCTCCCGTCTGCAGGCCACCAGCAAATTGGAAGAGAAAGTGGCACAGGCAGAGGTGGCACAAGCGCGTGCCGAAGTGGCCATCATCCAGGTCAAAATTGACCACTGCCAGATCCATGCCCCCTATGCTGGCCGAGTGATTAATGTTTCTGCCCAGGAGCACCAGTTTGTCAAGGCTGGGGATCCCCTGCTGGAGATTCTCGACGAACAGAATCTGGAGCTGCTCTTTCTGCTCCCCTCCCGGCAACTGCCGCAGTTCAGTCTTGGCGAGCCGATCGAAATCACAATTGACGAAACCCAGCGCAGCTATCCCGCCAAAATCAGCGCCTTTGGCGCCATGATTGACTCGGTCAGCCAATCGATCAAGCTCTTTGCCACCATCGATGGCCAGTTCAACGAGCTGCTGCCTGGCATGAGCGGTTATGCACGTCTGCCGGGACGGGAAGGCTCCGGCAACCCCCGCCACCTGCCATGAACCATCCCTCTGCCCACATCGGCCCCAGCCAACTGGTTACCCTGCTTGGACTGCTGCGCAAGGCCCGCGAGCTGCAGGATGCGGTCAGTTTGACCTTTCTAATGGTGAACGAAACCAAGCAACTCTCCCCCTATCGTCAGGCCGCCTTGTGGCGCAGCCATGCTCCCGGAGAGGGAGAGGTGGAGGCGCTCTCCGGCTTGGCCTTGCTGGAGCAGCAGTCGCCCTTTGTGTTGTGGCTGCAGGGGGTGTTGGCACACCTCAGCCGACAGAGCAGCAAAAGAGGCTCACTGCAACTGGCGCAACAGCCCCTGCCCGCACAAGAGGAGGTGTTGAGCAATCATCCCGTATCCGCAATGTTGCCCACAATGTTGGCAGAGGAGTGGAGTCAATGGTTTCCTGATTATGCCCTCTGGTTACCCATGTACCGCTCTGGCCCGCCCGAACAGGCCCGGCAACAGTTGGGAGGCATCATTCTGGCTCGCGATTTTCCCTGGGAAAATGGCGAACGCCAGCTTTTGGAAGAGCTGGTGGCTGGCTATGCCTTGCTCTGGCAGCCACTCTTGCAGCAGCGCTCGCTGTGGACACGCGGCAACGAAATATTTTTTTCCCAGCCCTGGGGAGGCGCTCGTCTGCTGCGTATGGCGCTGTTGGCAGGCGCGCTGCTGGCTCTCTTGCTCCCGGTACGACAATCGGCTTTGGCGCCTGCCGTGGTGGTGGCGGCACAACCGGTCATTGTGCGTGCCCCCCTGGCCGGGGTGATCGATCGTTTTCATGTCGCGCCCAACGCCATGGTCACAGCCGGACAACTGCTCTTCAGTCTGGAGGATACGCAACTGCGCAATCAGTTGGAGACAGCAAAAAAAGAGTTGGAGGTGGCCGCCGCCGACTATCGGCAAGCGGTGCAAAAGGCAACCCGTGAAAACCAAAAAATGGTGCAAACCACCCTGCAGGAAAAACGTTGGGAGCAGAAAAATGCCGATGTGGAATATCTGACGGAGCGCTTGAGCCGGGTGGATGTGCGGGCTGTGCGGGCTGGCGTGGCCATCTTTTCCGACAGCAACGACTGGATAGGACGCCCGGTAAAGGTGGGAGAGCGGGTGTTGCTGCTGGCGGATCCGCAACAGGTGGAGTTGGAGATTCATCTGCCGGTTGCCGATGCCATCACCCTGGAGCCTGGAGCAGAAATTGCCTTTTTTCTGCACATTCATCCCCAGGATCCCCTGCCAGCGGTACTGGAATATGCCAGTTATCAGGCAGAGGTGACTGCAGAAGCGCTACTCGCCTATCGGATCAAGGCACGCTTTCGTGATACCCGCGCACTGCCACGTATCGGCTTGGCCGGTTCGGCCCGCATCTACCATCAGACAGTCTCACTGTTCACTCTGCTCAGCCGTCGCCCCCTGGCAGTGGCTCGGCGCTGGTTGGGCATCTAGACTCTCTCTTGACCAGGAGAGCCCCTGCAACGCTGCCAAAAAATTTTTTTTGCGGATCGGTTTGGTCAGATAGGAGCTGCATCCGGCAGCCCGGCTGCGCTCCAACTCCCCTTCCATGGCATGCGCCGACAGGGCGATGATCGGCAGCGGCATCCTTCCCATGGCGCTCTCCCATTGGCGAATCAGGCGGGTAGCCGTATAGCCATCCATGCGCGGCATCTGCACATCCATGATCACCAGATCAAACTCCTCCTGCTGCACCCGCGCCACCGCCTCTGCACCATCCCCGACCATCACATAGCGATGAGGGGTCTCCTGCAGATAGACCTCAAACAAAACCTGATTTTCCTCCACATCCTCGGCCAGCAAAATGCGCAACGACGGAATCTCTGTTTTGTTCATCGGCAACGAACTATCCTCGCGCAACTGCGCTGGCAAGGCCGCTTCCCGCAGCGGCAGCGTAAAGAAAAAACGGCTGCCCTCCCCCACACCACTCTCCAACCAGATCTGCCCACCCATCCGTTCGACCAAAAGCCGGGTAATCGACAGCCCCAACCCGGTCCCACCAAAACGGCGGGTGATGCCACTGTCGGCCTGGGTAAAACGCTCAAAAATTTTTTCCGACTGTTCGCCAGGGATACCAATGCCGGTATCGCTGACCTGAAACAACAACCTCTCTGTGCTCTGGCGATCCACAGTCACCTGGATGTCGATCCGTCCCCTCTCGGTAAATTTGAGAGCATTGCCCAATAAATTGAGCAATATCTGCCGCAACCGCCCCTCATCGCCCAGGATGCTCTGTGGCAAATCGGCAGACAATTGCGCTTCCAGCAGCAGCCCTTTCTGCTCGGCGGTGATCCGCAACAGCGCCACCATCTCTTCAATCAGTTTGCGCGGCGAGAAGGGCTCATCCCGCAACTCAAAATGACCAGACTCAATGCGCGAAAAGTCCAAAATATCGTTGATGATCCCCAGCAAGGCGGTGCCGGAGTTGTGCATCACCTCCAACAGACGACGCTGCTTTTGATCCAGTTCGCTTTCCAGCAACAGCTCCGACATCCCCAAAACCACATTCATCGGGGTGCGGATCTCATGACTCATGGTCGCCAAAAACTCCCCTTTCACCCGTGATGCCTGTTCGGCTTCCCCCTTGGCCTGCTGCAAGGCCAGATTTTGCTGTTCCAGGAGTCTGGTGCGTTCGCGCACGCGCTCTTCCAACAGCCGATTGGCACTTTCCAGCTCTCTCTCCCGCTGCCGCAAAGCCTGCAGCGCCACATGCAGGCTGCGTTCACGTTGCGAAAGCTGCATATAGAGCCGCACCCGATTCAACAGCAGGTTGTCGTCCACTGGCTTGGTCAGATAATCCACTGCGCCCACGGCATAGCCATGGCGGACAAACTCGGCAGATTTATAAACAGCAGTGATAAATATGATAGGAATATCGCGCGTGCGTGAGGTCATCTGCAGATGTTGGGCAACGGCAAAACCATCCATCCCCGGCATCTGCACATCCAACAGCAGCAGGTCTACGCTTTGCTCCAGCAACACGGACAGGGCTTGTTCACCGCTGCTGACCTCTTCGACCCGCAGCAGATCGATACGCTGCAACAAGCTGCGCAAGGTGAACAGATTGTGCGGATTGTCATCGACCAACAAAATGGTGAATCGTTCATCCCTCATTGCCATCAACCATCCAGCTCCGGCGGGAATAAAAACTTGTCCCCTTTTTCAAGGCGGTAAAATAACGCTCCCCTTCGCCTTGTTGGATCCCCTCTTTCTCACCCAAAAGTAACACACCATCCCGATGCAGGGAACGATCAAACAACGACATCACCTCTTTTTGCAAGGTTTGATTGAAGTAGATCAATAAATTTCGGCAGAGAATCAATTGAAATTCATTAAAGGCCCCATCTCCGGCCAGCGAATGGCGATAAAAAAGAATTTTTTCTTTCAAGAATGGCTGAATTTCTACATAAGTCAAAGAATTATCGACAAAATATTCCTGAACATCCCTTTGTCCGCCAGCCTCCTGATAATATTGTTGCAGCGTGATGAGCTGCTCTTTGGCATACAGGCCATTGCGCGCCTGCAGCAAGACAAAAGGATTGATATCGGTCGCATAGATAATACAACGGGAAAATAGTCCGGCCTCGTGCAAAAGAATGGCCAAAGAGTAGACCTCTTCACCACTGGAACAACCGGCAATCCAGATTTTCAGGTGCGGAAAAGAGGCCAGATAGGGAAATATCTTCTGTTGCAAAAAATGGAATTGTGCCGGCATTCTGAAAAAGGCGGTAACATTGATCGACAACTCCAGAAACAGACGTTCACAGGCCAAAGGGGAGGTCAAAACCTCTCGTTGGCACTCATAAAGGCTATCGACGGCCAGAGCCTGACGGGTTATCTCCAGGCGACGCGCCAACATGTCGCGATGATAGGCACGAAAATCATACCCATACTGGCGATTGACCGCGGCATAAAAGGCATCGATTGCCTGCTCGGGTACGATTTTTTCTGCTCCCAGCGCCGCCGCCCAGAGCAGGGATAACAGACTCTCCCACCCCAGAGTCAGCGCCTGACTGATCTCCTGGCGGGCATGCAGCAGCATGGAACGGGCGGTCGGACAATCCTCTGCCTCCAAGAGCAGCAACTTGCCTCCGCACGCCGCAAACTGTTTGCCTCCGGCAACTCCATCCTCTCCCCAACCACACAAAATCACCCCCAACGCTGCCTCTGCAAACTCCTCACCGGCCGAGGCAAAAAGCGCATCCAAAGAGGGTCTGGCTCCCTGAAGCAACCGATCCCGTGTCAGATAGAGCAGACCGTGCGCCACACGCATCTGCAATCCCGGGGGGGCAATATAGATCGTTCCCGCTTGCAAAGGGGTCAGATGATGGGGCATCAATACGCTATAGGGTGTACGCTGCTGCAGCAGGCGATCCAAAAGGTGCAATCGATCCTCGGAGACATGTTGGACAATCAAAACCACCCAATCATGCAACGGCAACCCCTCCACCAACTGGATAATTTTGTCCAGACTCTCCGCAGAACCGCCAATCACCAAGGCACGAAAAGGGTCACGCTCCTCCCGAGGCAACGACTGCTCTTGTACCAAACGTGCCGGCAGACCCAGACTTTTCAGATAGCGAAACAGGGGCAATTTATAACAAAAAATTTTGTTGCGCCCCTCATTCATCAATTGACCAAACAGCGCCACCAACTGTGCCGATGGCCACTGCAGATCATAACAGCGCACCTCCAACGGCTTTTCCAGCAACATCGGCAACTGGGCAGCCAGTTGTCCCTCCTGCTCCAGGGTTAAACGCTCCCCCTGGATCATCAGATGGCGCACACCAAGCTGTTCGATCAAAATCACACTCATGAGAGCGGATCACTGCGAATGCGTACCATATTGACCAGCATCTCATAATCAACCGGTTTGGCCAGATAATCATCGGCGCCCACTGCCAAACATTTTTCCCGATCCTCTTTCATCGCTTTGGCGGTCAAGGCGATGATCGGCAGGTGTTGAAATTGCTGTTGCGCCCGAATCGCCTCGATGGTCTCATAACCGCTCATCTCTGGCATCATGATATCCATCAACACCAGGTGCACCTGTTGGCGAGCAAGCCACTCCAAAGCTTTGCGCCCATTCATCGCCTGCAAAACAGTCGCGCCTTGTTGTTCCAAAGCCGAGGTGGTGACATAGAGATTGCGCGGATCATCATCGACCACCAGAATGGTCCGCCCCGCCAGCAGAGGGATAACCCCGGCAGCACCATCCCGTGCCCACTCACCCATCTTTTGCACCGGAGTACGAATCTGCCGCAAAAAGCGCTCTACATCGGCCAACAGCCGCACATCCGCTTGCGGGCTGCGTTGGATGATGGCATCGGTATAGGCACGTACCGCCTGCTCCTCCTCCGGATTCAACGCACTGTTGCTGCAGACCACCACCGGTACCAAGGGATGGTGCTGATCCAGCAACGCAAACAGATCAATCGCTGTCTCCTCACCAAGCAGGCGAAAATCACTGACCACCACATTGAACGGCCTGCCTGCTGCCTGCTGTAAAACCTCCAGCGCGGCCTCGATGCCCTGCACCATGACCACATCTATCCCCTGCCTATCCAACAGGCCCAGCGCACAATCCCGGCACTCCGTGCTTCCCCCGACCAATAAAACCCGCGACGGCTGGCTTTGCAGGCGACGAAAATTTTCTATCACCTCAGCCAGATTTTCAGTAGAGACCGGTTTGTGCAACAGTCCCAGCGCCCCCTCCTCCTGCCAAGAGAAGGGATCTATCTTGCCGGTGACGATATAGACAGGGATGGCATTCAATTCGCGGGTTGCCTTGAGTTGATGCAGCAGCGCCAAACCGTTTTGATCCGGCAGTCCCAAATCGAGCAGGATGCCAGCCGGTCGATACTCTTGAGCCAGAGCCAGCGCCTCGGCGGCATTGCCGGCCAGCAACACCTTGTATCCCAAATGATGGGTACGCAGCAGCAGTGCCTCGCAATAGATCGGATCATCATCGACAATCAGAATCGGATGCTCATGCCTCTGCAAAGAGTCGCGATCATCACGACAACGCAAGCTCTCCTGGTGGGACAGCGGCAGACTCTCCTTGGCTCTCTCCCCCTCCGCTTCTGGCGGAGCAGAGAGCGGCAACAGTACGGTAAAGGTGCTGCCTTTATCGACAGCACTGACCAGCTCAATACGACCACCCAGCAGTGCCACCAGCCGTCGGCAGATCGACAACCCCAAACCAGTCCCCCCATATTGACGGGAAATGGAGCCATCCACCTGCTGAAAGGCATCAAAGATACGCTGTTGCTGCTCTGGGGCGATGCCGATACCGCTATCCCGAACACTGAAACTGAGCCAGCCAGCCTCCTCTGGCACTGCTGCTATCAGCAGCTCCACCTGACCGCGATGGGTAAATTTAATGGCGTTGGCCAGCAGATTGCGCATCACCTGCGACAGTTTGTGCTGATCGGTATAGAGCTCACCCTGCCAACGATCTTCCATCCGCAACTGCAGCCCCTTTTCACGCGCCATGGCCGCAAACAGCTCCTGCCACTCCTCCAGCAAGCTGCGGCTGGCAACAGTTGTCCAGAGCAGCTCCATGCGCCCCGCCTCAATCTTGGAAAGATCAAGAATATCATTAATCAAACGCAACAGCTCATTGCCCGCATCATGAATCACCCGTGCTTGCCGAATGCTGCTTTCAGAGAGCTCCTGCTGTTCGTTACTCATCAACATTTTTGCCAACAGGATGATCGAATTGAGTGGGGTGCGCAGCTCATGGGACATATTGGCCAAAAATTCGCTCTTGTAGCGATTGGTCTCCTCCAACAATCCCGCCCGCAGATCCAGCTCCTGTTGGGAACGCTGCAGCTCCTCATTCTGGCTTTGCAGAACGACCGATTGTTGCTGCAACATCTGCTGCTGCTCTTCCATCTGGCTATTGGTCTGTTGCAACTCTTCGGTCTGTTGCTGCAGTTGTTGCTGTTGCTCCTCCATGTGGGTATTGGTCCGTTGCAACTCTTCGGTCTGCTGTTGCAACTGCTGCTGCTGCATCTGCAAACGGGCGTTGGCCAGCTCCAAATGGGCAGACTGCTGCAAAGCCTCCTGCCGCGCCTGCTCTGCCAGACGCAGCAGATTGTGAATGCGCTCTCTTTGCAGCGCTATATAGAGAAAATAGGCGGTCACCTGGGTGGCACTCTCCAAAAACTCCCGATGAATTTCCGCCAGTGGCAACAGACTGTTGAGCTCCATGACCCCCAGGAGCTCCCCTTCGCGCAACAACGGCCAGGTAAAGGTATAACGGGCCGGACGCAGTTCGGTGGCAGAGCGCAGTTCGGGATGCACTCTCTCCTCCGGCCAACTGAGCAGCAAAGGTTTGCGCTCCAGCGCCACCTGACCGACTGCACCCATACCAAGCGGTATCACACTGTTCACCACCGTTTGCGCGTTCAGCATAAATCCAGCCAGCCAATTCAATCTGCCCTGTTCGGCATCATAGGCATAGAGCGCCCCGCGACCTGCCGCCAGATAGCGGGCAATCCAATGCAAAGCCCGCTCGCCCATCTCTGCGGGAGAAAGTTCGCTGGAGAGCGCCTGATGCAGCAGAGCAATCCCATCTTTTAACCAAAGCTGCTGCTGTTCGCTCTGACGACTGCTGCGCAAAATGGAGGTCATATTGTTCAGCGCCTGCCCCAGACGATCATGCTCCGAAAGCAGAGGCGCTTCCCGTGTCAAATCGCCTCGGGCAATGGTATCGGCATGGTTGACCAACAACTGCAGATTGCCCATCATCCGTTCCAACGAATCCAACATGGTGCGAATCTCATCCTGCGGCCGATAGAGCAGAGTCACCCTTTCCACCTGCCCCTGGCTCAAACGCTGCAACTGCTGGGTGACCTGGGCCAACGGCTTCATCAAGCTGTCGATATAGCGTTGTACCACCCCAAAAACCACCAACAACAACACAATCACCAAAGAGAAAAAGAGCAGACGAAAATGGTCCAACTCTGCCAGGATCTCCTTTTCCGGGGTGACACTCAAAACGATCCAATAGCGGTTCAAATCGCCTGGCTGGGGAAAAATGCGTTTATAACCGATCACATGCCCCATTTCGCTAAAGGTTCCTTCCGGATGCGCTTGCAAGCGCTGGACAAGACCGGGATAACGATTACCAATATTTTCGCCATGACCGAGAATCTGCCCAAAGCGCTTTTCCGGATCAGGATGGAAGAGGTAAAAACCGTTGACATCCAATAAAAAATATTCACTCTTTTCATTGTTTTTATTGGCTTCACGCAAGGTATCAAACAGCGTTTCCGCAAACAGGGTAACCATCACCACACCATATTTGACCCGATTATCGCCAAACACCGGTTGGGTAAAGCGCAGCACTGGCAGCAGGGGCTTTTGCAAACGCCCCTGCTCCCGGCTTAAATCCATACGTGACACCATATGGGAGCGCCCCTCCTGCGACAAACCAGCTTGCACGTGCACATCGCCACTCCAATCCTGCAGCTCGCGTTCCGCAACAGCGCTCACCTCACGGCTCAGGGGATCACGGCGAATGGTTAACCGTTCCTGTCCATCGTTGCTGATATAACTTACTTTATAATAAATATCTGCATTATTGACAAAACCCAACCACTCATTGCGTGTCACCACCCGCCATTGATCCTGACGTTTTTTATCCTCCATATCCTGCCAATAGAGCAGATGTTTCAGGCTGAAATGGTCGGAAAAATAGTGCAGTGTCGAGCGGGCAGAGTGCAATTTATCACCAATTTGGCTGCTCACCCGATACATCTGTCCTTGCACACGTTCCATGGCTTTGCCGCGAAAAGCAGTCGCAGCATTATGGTAACCATAGTGACCGATCACTGCGAGAAAGGTCAGGGTCACCAGATAAAATATCAATACAAATTTGCTGCGCAAACTGAGGCGAAAGTACCAGGGAGGAGTAGTCTCTGATCGGGCAGGAGAGTGGCGCATCAGCAATCTCCCGTTAGAAAGCACGAATCAAGTGCAATTTATGGGTGACATAGCCCAGCAGTTGCTGGAGCACCGCCGGACTCTTCTCTTCATAATATTCAGCCACCGGGGTCAAATGTTTGTGCAACCCCAAACTGGCTTTGACTGTCTGCAACTCTGCCAGAATAAAGCCAATCATGTTCCAGACATCCGCCAAGGAGATCTCCTTGGGATGGCGGAACGGTTCAAAATCAATTCTGGGTATCGCAGCCAGTTGTTGCAATCGTTGCACTTCCGTCAACAGGGTAAAGCTGCTTGCCAGCAATTCAGAGAGAGAGACCGTGCCTCTATTGGCTGGAGGAAAGGCCTGGTCGCTGATGTGCAGCGCATCCATAATGGTATCAACATCGGCATCGATACGTTTGACCTCTGCATAGAGCTCATTGGTGGTCGTAGCAGCGCGCAACAGCAGATCCCACTGCACGGAGATAAAATGCAGTTTGTTGAAGACATCTGCAGGTTGCTTATCGGCAATCAGCTCTTGCGGAGGCACGCTCTTGGTAATGCCCAAACGCAGTTTAAGCAACTGCATCTCTGTCAACAAGCGTTGCGTCTGTTCATAAACCAAATGCGGCTCCAGATTTAATACCGGTTGCAAACTCTGGGCGGCCTGTTCCGGAAAACCGTGCTGACGGCGAAAAAGATTGATCTTGCGAAAGATCAAATAGCTCTTTTGCCAGGGATGACGCGGTTGCAGTTGGGCGACCACCGGTTCGGTCTGGCGCACCTCGGTGATGCCAAAATGGCTTTTTAATATCTCCACCTCTTTTTCCAGACGCAGCGCCTCGGCATAAACATGCGAGGGTGTCATCAGCCGCTCTTCATGCCCCCACACCGGCAAAACAACCATTCCCATTATCCCTAGCAGAAACATGGCGCGCAGCATGTAACACTCCCTGGACGGATGAGGCGAGACAAGAACCAAAAAAACCCCCTGGCTCCTGCTGGTACAATCTTGCAGTTTACTGCGCGTTTTGCAGGTTGTAAAACAGAAAAACAGGGCAAGCGCATTTGCCAATTTCCTCGCTGTTGCCACAAGCAAAACGGTGCATGTCGAGCGTCCGCCCTCCCAAAGAGTGTTCCTGCGGGGCACAAATCTGTGCGGCGTGCGCGAAGGCTTAAAGCTTCGCTTTTGTAAAACGCCGCACATTTTCAGCAGAGCTTCGCCCTGCACCCACCAGGAGGAGACAATCTCCTCCTGGACCTCCATAATAGTTTTCTGATTTTCAAATGCGCTTGCTCTGACAGAAAAATCAGCCCTTCCCTCCTGAAAGAGGAAGGAGAAACAGAGAAAAAAGTGCCGCAAAATATGCAGAACGGATTGACAGCACAAGGGATGTCCTGTAACAAATAGCGCTTGGCAGGGCGCGAAAAAGATTCTTGTGCCGACAGCAACCAACACCATCATTTTCCAACATTTATCAAAATGTAAGGATCTGGAACGTGAGCCAGGGCGATACCATCGGACAGATCATCTCCTCTTTGATCCGTGCCAACGGATCCTTGAAAGCAGACTTGTTACGGGATGTGGGCCGCAGTCAAGGGATGGCCCCGTTTCAACCCGGAGATCCCATTCTCGTCGCCTTGCGCTATTTAACCTTGCGCGACGCCTTTCGGGTCTTTTTGGATCCCCCCGGCAATGTGGGACCGGGACATTTTCAGGCTGCCGAACGCGCCTTGAACTTTGCGCAACGCTATATTGAGCTGGCACGCTCTCTGGAAAATTCCGCACACATGGACCGTCTGCTCTCTTCGCTGCAAAGCACCCTGCAGGCGGTGGGCTCGTTGCAGAAGGTGCAACAGCGTATCGATACCCTGATGGCGGCGCAAGATCCCGGGCAACAACTGGAAGAGTTGATTCGCAACTTGCAGCAGGATTGTTGGCAAGCCGCCGATGAGGAGCGCTACCGGGAGTTGCGGCGTCTGTTCTGGTATGCCTGGGTGGCCGCCTGGGCCCTGCGTCTCAACTGTATCGAAGGGGAGTGCATTCCCCTGCTCAAAGAGATCTATGCGCAAGCGGAGTGGCTGGATCGGCGCGTGGGTGATCGACGTGTTTTACGACCACCGGGAGGGATGGTCGATCCGGATGAACAAGGCGAAGAGGATGATATTTTTCTTTTTTGAGCAAGCTCGTTGGCAAAAGTGCAGCAGACAGCAGACCACGCTCCCCCCTGGCCGGGAACATTCATGATTCATACTCTGCACACATGGTCTCCTGCACGCATCCTACTGGCGACACTGTTTTTCTCTGAGCTGGGCACGCTGGCGGTTGTCACTCTTTTTTCCTGGTATTTTCACCATACAATCCGTTTCGATTTTTTGCTGACCGGCTTTGTTACCGATCTGATCATGTCCTTTGCGGTGGTTTCCCTCTATCTACTGTTGCTGCGCAGATTGCAAAAACAAACCACCGATCTACAGCAGTCACACCTCTCCTTGCAACTGACCCAAGGCAAACTGCATCAGCTTAATGATCTGTTGGCGCAAGCGGTAGCACGCATGCCCATTGCCTTTATTGTCTGGGATACTCAATTTTGCGCCACCGACTGGAATCCGGCTGCCGAACGAATTTTTGGCTACAGCAAAGCCGAGGCTTTGGGACGTACCCCGCTGCAACTGTTTGTACCACAGGCAGCGTTGCAGCCGGTTGCAGGGGCCATGGCCGATCTGTTGGCCGGAATCGAGGCAGGCTATTCGCAACCGGGCAATAATATTACCAAAGATGGCAGAATCATCTCCTGTTTATGGTTTAACGTTCCCCTGAAAGACAGCAGCAATCAGGTGCATGGAGTCCTCTCCATGGCTCTGGATGTGACAGAGAGTGAAGAGCTGGAACAGGCGCTGCGTCTGGCCAAAGATCGCGCAGAGGCGGCCAATCAGGCCAAAACCCGTTTTCTCACCACTATCAGCCATGAAATTCGCACACCGATGAATGTGGTGTTGGGGATGTCGGAGCTGTTGCTGGAGACAGCTCTCGACCAGGAGCAGGAGCGCTTGGCACAGATCATCTATCGCTCTGGAAAAAGTCTGCTTGAGGTGATCAATGATGTGCTGGATTTTGCGCGTATCGAATCGGGGCGCATGCCCTTGGATGCGGAACCCTTTTCGCCACGCCTGCTGGTGGAAGAGAGCGCCGATCTGATGCGCGTGGTGGCCCACGGCAAAGGTTTGCTCTTGCGGGTACAGATTGATCCTGCCCTGCCGGAAGCCATTGTCGGCGATGAGGGCAAGGTGCGACAAATCTTGATCAATTTGTTGGGCAATGCCGTTAAATTTACCCAAAAAGGGGAGATTTTTCTGCAGGTGCAAGCCGATCCCGAACAGGAAGAGAGTCTGCTTTTTGCCGTGCGTGATACCGGTATTGGCATTGCTGCCGAGCAAATCGCGATGATCTTTGAAGATTTTACGCAAGCAGACTCCGGCATCAGCCGCCGCTATGGTGGGACCGGTCTGGGCTTGGCGATTTGCCGCAAGTTGATCGAATGTATGGGCGGACGCATCTGGGTAAACAGCAGCGTGGGAGAAGGGAGCTGTTTTTATTTTACCCTGCCGGCCCGCGCCACCACGCTGCCTGCAGCGGCGGCCAATGAGGATGCGGGCAGCAGCAGCCCCCTGCCCGGCCAAAAACTGCGCATTCTCTTGGCGGAAGACTCTTCGGAAAATCAACTGCTGGTGCAACTGTTCCTGAAAAACAGTCCCCATGAATTGGTGATTGTCAGCGATGGCGCGGAGGCGGTCTCGGCCATCGCTCAGCAGCAGTTTGACCTGCTGATTACCGACATTCAAATGCCGCTCATGGATGGCTATACGGCGGTACGTCTGCTTCGCCAGCGTGAGCAAGAGCTGTCACTCCCCCCTCTGCCGATCGTGGCCTTGAGCGCCCATGCCTCCCAGGATAAACGAGAAGAGAGCTTTGCCGCCGGATGCAATGAGCATATGTGCAAGCCGATCAAAAAACGCGAGCTGCTGCAACTGCTTGACCGTTACAGTGTGCTGGTTAACACTGAGAAATAATAGCAAAAAAATTGACAAAACCAATGTATTGGCAAATAATTGCCCGCAGGCTCTTGCAGCATCAGCCGCCAGAGTAGCTCTCTCCTGGTGCGAACAGAACGGTGAGAACACAACAGAACAGACAAAGAGAAACAGGCAAAATCATGCGCTGTCAGGACGACTGACCGCGACAGCCCTGTGCACCATACAGGCTTGCTGCATCATCAAAAAGAGGCGCTGACAGGCATTGCAGAGATCGGCGAGAGGCCGTTTTTTGGACAAGGATGATAACGTGAAGGAATATACAAATAAATATACCGATTTTGTCAACTTAATATCGGTAAAGGCCAAACATGTTTTGGTATTATCTCTGGATGCTGCCCTGATCATTCAAGAGGTGCAGAAAAAATTTCCCGATGCGGTATTTCATCTATTGGATCTTCCGCCCTTTGCCGAAACGATTACCGCACAACAACTGGTCAGCGATAGCCAGGGAAACAGTCTGCCTATAGGCCGCTATGACTGCATTATCGTCTCCGGGCTGATTGAAAGATTATATTCACCATCAAGCATCTTGAAAAGCCTTGCTGCCTTTCTCAACAGAGAGGGCAAACTCTATTGTTCGGTAAAAAATATCCAATACCATGGCATTATGGAGCAGATTGCCTGTGGTGATTTTCAATATACCCGCTCGGTCCTGGTGGACCATCAACAGATTCGTTTTTATACCTATGCCAGTTTTATCAAGCTGATGTTGGACAGTGGCTGGATCTCTGGCAAACACTGTTTTTCCATCAACAAAATCGACAGCGATTTTGTCAAGGCGATCAGGGATTATTATAAATTAAGAAAATTTAATGAACCCTTGATGACGGAATATTTATCGATTTATGAGTTTTTCTTTGAATGCACGCTCAATGAAGACTATTTTGCCGAGCTGCCGCCCCCCTTCAAGATCTCCTTTGTAGTGGCCGTCAACAACAAGCGCATTTTCAATGACTATCTTCTCTCGTCGCCGGTATTGCAGAAGGGGCATCCGCATCAACTGATTCCGATATTGGAGCCCAGGACTGCGGCTGATGCCATTGCCACTGGTTTGCATTATGCGGTCAATGATTTTATTGTTTATCTGCATCAAGATGTCTATTTGCCTGAGGGGTGGGACCGGATGTTTTGTCACAAGGTCCGGCAGGCGGATCAGCAGATTGCTGATATTGGCATATATGGGGTATATGGTGTCAATTCAGCCAGCGAGCGTCCTTACAGCAGCGGCTATGTGCTGGACCGGGTATTGTTTCACAACTCCCGAATCTTTCCCTATGAGGTTCACTCTTTGGATGAGTGTTTGTTTGCTTTTCGCAAGAGTGGTTATCCCGGAACCGATCCCAAGTTGGGATTTCATTTATATGCAACCGATTTATGCTGTGCCTATCGCGACAAGGGACAAAAAGCGGTAGTGATTGCGGCCATTTGTTATCATAATTCGATGGGCGTGCAATCGCACACTTTGCAAAATTCCATACGCTATTTTACCTCGACCCGTTGGGAAAAATATTTTCCCATTCATACCCCCGTGACTGTGCTCATGAAGCGGGAGGAGAGAGAGAGCTTTGCGCAGGTGGTGGCACGCTTTGCGCAAAACAATCAATTGGAGGAGATGAGTCGCTATTTGCAGCAGGATGGGGTACGTGCCAGTGGGGAGGAGGTTCTGGCGGTGGTCAAGGATCTGCTGGCTGAGAACAAGGTGGATTTTGCCTTTGTGTTGGCTCTTGGGGTCAAGCAGGCGTTGCATGAGCAGAGCCATATTGCTTTGGCTTTGGCGCTTGGTGGGATCAAGCTCTCTTTCCGCAATGAAGCTGAGTATGGTCGGAAGAAATTGCAGCAGGCTATTGGGCAACTGACTGTGGAGGAGAGAGAGAGTTTTTATCAACAGCAGATGACGCCTTTGTTGCTGCCGCTTTTGCAGGAAGCGGTTTTGAAAGGCGATAAAGCGTTGGCGGCACAACTTCTGGAGTTGATGCCGAGCCAGAATCAATAACATAATCAAATAGAGCAGAGACAGACAATAGCAGGTGTAAAACAAAAAAGAATTATGGAGGTCCAGGAGGGGATTATCCCCTCCTGGCAGGTGCAGGACGGAGTCCTGCATGCAGCGGCGTTTCACCAGAAGCGAATGCGAAGCATTCGCGCACGCCTCGACAATCGGTGCCCCGCAGGGGCACTCTTTGGGAGGGCGGAGCCCGACCTGCACGGTGCAAGCGTGTGGCAACGGTGAGAAAAATGGGCAACCATGCGTCCAGGCAGGGGCAGCAGAGCAACAAAGAGTTGCCGTTTTTTTTCAGGTCAGCAAGAGAGTTCACTCTCTCATCATTGGCGAACGAGGTGAGCAATGGTTATCGGCAAAGGGCAAGGAGCCGGGCAACAGGGAGCAAGAGCAACGCAGGCTAATCTGTGTGCAGACTCACCTGCTGGAAGCAGGGGCAGCAGAGGCAAGGAAAAACTGCCTTGCGACCGGCTATCAGCAACAAAAACGCTATACTATAGAATGGTTACAGCACTCCTACTGGCAATATTTATGCTTGCAGTGCAAGCAACGGCGCTGGCGGAACCGGTTGTCGAGATAGTCATCCAAAAGATGCGCTTTCAGCCGCAAAATCTGACGATCAAAGCGGGGAGCAAGGTGGTATGGAAAAACGCCGAGTCGGGAGCCACCTATCACTCGGTTGTCAGCGATAGCGAGGGTTTGTTTCAATCGCCCGATTTTTTCCCGGATGAGAGCTGGTCATTTGTATTCCAGCAACCCGGCAGTTATCCCTACCATTGTGGACCGCACGCGACCAAGATGCAGGGGCTGATCACTGTCGAGCCGTGAATCTTGATAGATTTTCACGATTTGAGGATCTCTGGCATCGGCAGAACAAAGCTAACGCTGCATCTTGCTGGTACAAGGGCTGTTTTTCTCCTGAATCTCCTGCAGGCGGGCGGCCTGCAATAAAAACTGTACCTTGCCCTTGCTGCTGGGAAAATTTGGGGCATCCTCTTGCTGATTGATCATCGCCTCAAAATGCAAACAGACTGCCCCGCTCTTCATGTTATAACTGCCTTGCGGCGAAATGGCGCTGATGCTCCGCCAACCGCGTCCGCCAATCGCAATCACATCCACCAAAGTGTAATAGCGGGCAGCTTGCGCATCCTCATCCCAAGAAAATACCGCCAGATACTGGGTGTGCATGTTCCCACCCGCAAAACCTCCCACACTCAGCACCACCAACACCAACTCCCCTCCGGGTACATTCCGGATCGTTTGCACAATCCGACCTTCTCTGTTCTCTTCTGCCACGGCATCCCGTAACAAATCAGCCAGTTTGACAATCTGCCGATCCAACTCTGGAGGTATGACTGCCGCAGCTCCGGCCAACAGTGACGAGGGCAGACACAGCAACAGCATGAACCCTATATGGCAACATCTCAATCTCACACTCATGATATAAATCACCTTAATTATTTAACATATCACAAATCAATCACTATTATACTTCGGCAATAATCTTGTACCCATTAAAATGCTACTGCTCGGTGCGACTGCCGACAGTGCCGTCGGCAGCGCGTTTTTCAGGGTGCATCACTTGGAGAGGTCAATTCCCGTAACTATACCAGAATAAAGAGTTCATCCTGCTCATGATAAAACATCCCTGTTGCCGACCAAAGCCATCCTGCTCTATTGGACCCCTACTTTACGCGCAGCATCCAACAATTTTTCTCCCCCACGAGAGCTGCAACGATTGACCAACTTTTCGGTAAATTGCTCAAACTCTTTCCATTTTAATACGGTATCACCGGTCACCCCACTCAGATAACCATCCAACCACAGCAATAATGCTCCTACATCATCTTCACCAGAGTTGGCAACCTCTTCCAAAAATTGCTGACAGGTATAACGCCCAAAATCAATATCTGGCGAAACAGCCCGTTTTGCATCGGCCACTTGCGTGGTAGCGAGTGTCATGATTGAGACAACCGATGCCAAGATTAATTTTTTCATTGAATGAAAAGCCTCCCACAAATTGTTAATCCACATTGAAAGATCGGCCTACCGCACAGGGTCGTTTTCGGCCGTAGTTAACCTTGCCCCTTGATGGCAGCAAGTCTGTTCCCTCTCCCTTACTCTCTTGCACATCATACACGAAAATTTGTTACGTGAGGAAAAAAACACACGTAACAACATTCTAGTTTTTTATCAATAAGTTAACAACTGTTACGCCGTTACGTGAACTTTTTGTAAGAGTGCAAACACCAGAGCGCGTGCACCGAGGAAGCGGCCAGGGCAATCGCATTTGAAAATCAGAAAATTATTATGGAGGTCCAGGAGGAGATTATCTCCTCCTGGTGGGTGCAGGGCAAAGCCCTGCTGAAAATGTGCGGCGTTTCACAAAAGCGAATGCGTAGCATTCGCGCACGCCGCACCGATTTGTGCCCCGAAGGGGCACTCTTTGGGAGGGCGGACGCCCGACATGCACAGTTTCGCTTGTGGCAACAGTGAAGAAATTGGCAAATGCGCTTGCCCTGAGGAAGCGGCTTGCAAAGGTTTATCTCTATTATATATTATATATACATAACACACATAACATGTGTAACATAGATGATTTTATTGCTCTTTTTCTGTTACGCAAGCACTATTGAACATGTTACACACGTAACAACTCACGCTCTCTTCTCCCAACCGGCAGCTCTTGATGGCCCCTGAGCTTGTGCCTGATCTGCGCTACCGTAAAATATTCGTAACTATTCAGGTTCATGCTGGCTTGCCAGGTCTACCCGGTTTGCGATGACTCGCCAGCTCTCCCCCCATGGGGATGCTGTACGAATTGGCGCAAAAATGCGCGCCAATCCGCACAGCTTGCTTCCATTAGGCGC
>NZ_RXIU01000250.1 GCF_004217665.1 Candidatus Magnetaquicoccus inordinatus
TCTTTTGCCTTTGGCGCGCTTTTCACACGAAGCCGACGCGCTTTTTGCGTCGGCTTAAGCGCCTAATGGAAGCAAGCTGTGCGGATTGGCGCCAAAAGATGCACCTTGCCCATGCACCTCTCCTGCTCTTATCCAGAGAGTGCCACCGCACGCTGCTCCAAAACCCGCTCCAGATGCGGCAATACCTCCTCAAGAGTCAACTCTTGCAAACAGCGGCTGATTTTGGAACCTTCACAACCATCACGCCCACAAGGCACACAATCCCAATTTTTCTGGATCACCACATGTGGCTCCGCCCACTGCACACCATTGAGCTGCGGATAGGGTGTGCCCTGGCCAGACCAGCCATTGGGCCACGGTCCCCACAATTGGACACCGGATGGACCAAAAAGGACCACTACCGGTATATCCAAGGCGGCGGCCATATGTGCTGGCGCCGTATCCACACCAAAAAAGAGTTGGCAATGGGCGGTCAAAGCAGCCGAGTGTGCCAAACTTAATTGACCGCTCAGATCAAAAGGGGGAGAGCTGCACAGCTTTATAATCTCAGTATTTTTTTGTTTTTCCACAGCAAGAGGTGCACTGGTCAAAACCACCGCATAACCGCGCGCCTGCAGATGGGTAATGACCCCGGCCATCCCCTGATCACTCCAACATTTAAACATCCAGCGCGAGGGCGGATGCACCTGCACCAAAGGCTGCTGACCATCCCATCCCTGTGCCAACAGCAAACGGCGCACCTCTGCCCAATCTTCTGCAGTAGTGGTCAGCTCGACACGGTGGCCTCTGTTCTCCTCTCCGGCCCCAATCAGATCCAAATTACGTATCACCCGGTGCCGACTGCCTGGTATGTCATAGACAATGTCGGTCAGGAGCGGACGACGCCACCATTTTTCACGCCGCCGCCGCTTGCTGCGCAACCCCAAACGACGCGGAGCCCCGGTCAGAAAAGCGGTTATAACCCCCCTGTCCCCCTCGGTTGTATTGATCACCCAATCAAAAGCGCTGCGGCGCAACTCCCGCAACCAGCACCAGGCCCGCCAAAAAAAGGCAATACTCCCTTCGTTGGCTTGGCGCTGTGGAAAAACAAAAATTTTACTCAGGTGCGGATGGCCCTCCATGATGGTCGCACAATCGGCCTTGACCAGGATACTGATTTGCGCAGCAGGATGGCGCCGCTGCAAGGTGGAAAGCAACGGCCCGGTCAACAAGACATCGCCAATATGCCGGGATTTGATCACCAAAATCCGGGCTGGCTCCTTTACCCCGCTACCGGACATAGCGTTTCCTGTTGTTGAAATTGCAGATAGTGAAAGCGCGCATACTCTCCACCTTTGGCCAACAACTCGGCATGGCTCCCCTCTTCGACAATCCTGCCCTCGCGCAACACCACAATCCGATCCACGTTGCGAATTGTTGACAAGCGATGGGCAATCACCAGACTGGTGCGCCCCTCCATCAAACGCTCCAACGCCTCCTGAACCAGACGTTCGCTTTCGGTATCCAAGGCACTGGTCGCCTCATCCAGAATCAAGATCGGCGCATTTTTTAACAAAGAGCGGGCGATGGAGAGACGTTGCCGCTGTCCTCCCGACAGACGAATGCCACGATCACCGATTACCGTCGCAAACCCCTCCGGCATCGCCTCGATAAACTCCAAGGCATTGGCCGCCTGGGCGGCCTGGCGCACCTCCGCATCGGAACGGTTGCGGTCGCCATAGAGAATATTGTTGCGAATCGTATCGTTAAACAGAATCACATCCTGGGTAACCACAGCAATTTGTGCGCGCAAGCTGCGCTGCGTTACCAGACGAATATCCTGGCCATCAACGCAAATAGCCCCCTCGATGACATCAAAAAAGCGGGGTACCAGATTGACCAGGGTGGTTTTACCGCTGCCACTGTGACCCACCAAAGCCACCCGCTCACCGGCACGCACACGCAGAGTGATCCCCGTCAAAACCGGGGGCAGCTCAGGACGATAGCGAAAACCAACTTGCTCAAATTGGATCTCCTGGCGCAAAGGGGGTAAAGCCACGGCATCAGGATGATCCTGAATCGCTGGCTGCAGATCCATCACGGCAAACAGGCGTCGGGCAGCCGCCATGCTCTCCTGTAGTTGGTTGTTGACCGTAGTGAGGCTTTTGATCGGATCATAGGCCATCAACAATGCGGTAATAAAAGAGAAAAAAGCTCCCGTGGTGGTTTGACCATTCATCACCATCCGCCCACCATAAAGAATCACCGCACTCACCGCCACCCCAGCGATTAAATCCATGGAAGGCGAAGAGAAGGCTTTGACTTTGGCAGTACGCAAGGTGTTGATCAAGATGGTGCGGTTTAACAAGCGAAAGCGTGCCCGCTCATAGCGCTCCATGCCGAAGGCTTTGACAATCCGCTGTCCGGCAATACTCTCTTCCAGGTGCGAGGTCATCTCTCCCATCAACTCCTGGCGTGTCTGGCTCAGACGGCGCATCCGGCGCCCAAAACGGTAGATCATCACCCCTGCCAGCGGCAAACCAATCAGGGAGACCAAAGCCATCTGCCAATCGCGATAAAAAAGCACCCCCAACAAAAAGATGACTGTAAACCCCTCCCGCAACAGATTGGTGATCACAGAAGAGCCGGCACCCTTGAGCATATTGGTATCATAGGTGATATGCGACATGATGTTGCCGGTGGCATTATTCTGGAAATAGGCCAGATCCATGGCCATCAAATGACCATACAACTGCACCTGCAGATTGCGCACCACCCGCTGCCCGGCATTTTCCATCAGATAGATCTGTGCAAAATAGACCGCCCCGCGCACCACAAACAGAGTCAGAATGATCATTGGCATATTGGCCAACATCACCGTATCCTGCTCGATAAAGACCTTGTCCAAAATCGGTTGCACCAAAAAGGCTATGGCTCCGTTGGTTCCCGCCAAAATCAGCATACAGATAAAGGCCGGTAGCAGATAAAACCAATAGGGCAAGACCAGACGCAAAAAACGTCGTATCAACTGCCGATTGTCCAACTCCACAGCCGGTACTACCGTACCAATGCGTGCCGCCTGAGATTGTTTGTTGCCTTTACCCACAGTTGCTTATCCGTCCCATCCATTAGGCTTGACTAAAAAAACCTGTTGTTGATTAGCAGGCGCTGCACCAGGCGCTCTTGTACCCAATTACTGGCGCTTTTCGGCGCTGACCACCAACCCTCTGGCCAAGAGCGCTGCCGGAGAAGCCGCCATTTGCCAAAAGGCCCGCTCTTCTGCATCCACTGCCTGTTTGGCCTTGGCGCGGCAATAGAGTTGTTGAGGCCAGGCCAGAAGATGTTCATAGAGATGTTTGGGCGCCGGCCAGGCCGAAGTATGCAGTTGAATGCGCTGAAAGCCTAGCAGATGCAGTACCAAATAGAGTTGCGGAAATGTCCAGGGAAAAAGGTGCATGTGCATACCAGGCCGCACCTTGCCTATCAGATTGGGAAAACTGGGAAAAAAACCTCTGAACAGATACTGCAAGCGCGCTGCCGGATACCACACGTTGGGTGTAGTGATAATCAGCAAACCATTGGGCTGCAGATGCGCGCCTGCAGAGCGCAAAAACATAACCGGATCGAGAAGATGCTCAATACCCTCACAGGTGACAATACAATCATAGAGCCCCCACTCTGCCGGAATCGCCTCATTCAGATCCCGGGCAGCAAATTGACGGTAATGTGCTGGCGGCTGACAAAAAAGATCCAGTCCATCCACCTGATAATCGCTACCCAATGCTGCCGCCAACCAGCCGGTTCCTGCTGGTGCATCGAGAATGGTGCGGATCTGCCGCTGCCGGATGAGCGAGAGCACAGGCGCATAATAGGGTTTCATGACACTCTTTCCCTCATCCGTATGGGGCAATTTGGCTCTATTTCAAGGTATTCAAATAGGCGATGACATCGCGACGATTGGCAGCGCTGTCGATCCCCTCAAAAGCCAAGGGATGCCCAGTCTCGCGTTGCGCCATGCGGGTCATCGGAATAAAAGAGCCTGGATCGGTGATAAAGCGTTCCAAATGGGCCTCATCCCAGACAAACGGCTTGGCCTTGACCGTAGCCATAAAAGCCGCACTGTAGGGAAAATCGACCGCACCCGCCGGACGATTGACCACACCCCATAAAAAGGGGCCCTTACGGTTGCGATGCGTATCTGTCATGTCATGGCATATGCCACAATTATTCTCTGCCAACCGCTTGCCCATCTCCACATCCGGCCATACCCTTTTCCAGACGCCCACCACCAACGCCAAAGCTGCCAGCAGCAAAATCGCCCACAGAACACCTCTTGTACTCATCGCAGTCGCCTCTCCCTCTTAAACTAAACCTGCAATAGGATGGCATCATTTATAAAAAATGAACAGCCATTTTTCAGTATCTGTCAGGGCAATCGCATTTGCCAATTTCTTCACTGTTGCCACAAGCGAAACTGTGCATGTCGGGCATCCGCCCTCCCAAAGAGTGCCCCTACGGGGCACAAATCGGTGCGGCGTGCGCGAATGCTGCGCATTCGCTTTTGTGAAACGCCGCACATTTTCAGCAGGGCTTTGCCCTGCACCCACCAGGAGGAGATAATCTCCTCCTGGACCTCCATAATAATTTC
>NZ_RXIU01000251.1 GCF_004217665.1 Candidatus Magnetaquicoccus inordinatus
CGGGTTTGATGTCACGCTTCTCCAGGGCATCAATGGTCGGAATAGTGGCCTTTTGATCGCTCTCATGTGCCGGCTCCGATGATACTGAGCAGATTTTCGCCCGCAGACCGGAAAACATGAACAAATTTGCGCTGTTCCAGTTGAAGATCGCTCTCCCACAACAGATCGGCCATGCCCAGAATGGCGTTCATTGGGGTGCGGATTTCATGACTCATGTTGGCCAAAAACTCCGATTTGGCCCGATTGGCTGTTTCCGCCTCCTCTTTGGCGCGCAGCAAGTCGCTCTCCACCAGGCGCTGTTCGCTGATATCGACACATGAGCCGATATAGCCCAAAAACTGCCCCTGCTCGTCATAACGGGGTACACCATGGTCCAACAACCACCGCCACTGCCCATCATGACGACGCAAACGATAGTGCATCACAAAGGGCAGACGCCGGTCAAAATGGCTGAAATAGACGGCCAGACAACGGGACATATCCTCTGGATGCACCCCCTCTGCCCACCCGTTGCCTATCTCCTGTTCCATGCTTCGCCCGGTAAAATCCAACCAGCGTTGGTTAAACCAGTTACAGAGTTTGTCTGTCCCCGCGATCCAAATCAGCACCGGAGCAGAATTGGCCACCACACGAAAACGGGCTTCACTTTCCGCGAGTTGTGCATGTAAACGACGAACCTCGGTAATCTCCTCAACCGCCGCCACCATGTATTCCGCGTCATCGCCAATGCGCGGAATCAAACTCACGGTCAAACGCCCCCACAGCTCCTTGCCATCCCGGCCTGAGTAGCGCTTTTCCATCTGAAAGGAAGGGATCTTGCCCGTCCGCAATTGCTCGATGTAACCGTTTTGTATCCGCATATCCTCAGGATGAGAAAAATCCTCAATACACATGCCATACAACTCATCTGGCGCATCATACCCCAACATTTTGGCAAAAGCCTGATTCCCCTCCAGAATACGCCTCTCCTTGAGATCCACACAGGCCATGCCGATGCCGACATGATCCACCATCGCCCGAAATTTGGCTTCACTGCGTTGCAACAACAAAAGTGTTTGTTCCTGTCCGCGTCGGGCTCGGAACAGTTCCAGAAAGATCCCCACTTTGGAGAGCAGTATAAATTCATCGATTGGTTTTTCCAGATAATCCACACCGCCCGACCGATAGCCTTGCAGCAGGTGGGGATGATCCTTGAAAGCGGCCGTAAGAAAGATGATGGGAATATGGCGTGTCTCCTTGAACTCTTTGAGGGTCTCTGCCACCTCATAGCCATCCATATCGGGCATATCCACATCCAGCAGGATCACGGCGGGCTCACAGGCCAAAACCTTTTGCAACGTCTCTTCACCGGTCAGCGCTTCTTGCACATCGACTGCCAAAGGCTGCAACAGTCTGCGCAAGGCCAACAGATTGGCTGGGTTGTCATCCACGACCAAAACGGCAGGCAAGGGAGCAGTCATCCTCTTTTTTTCCCTTTTTCTGCACGCTTTCTGATCATGTCGATCCACCCTCCTTACACCGTCAATTCAACAATGGTAATATCATCTTCAAAACGCCCCTGCCCCCCGATATGCTGCCGTGCGGCTTCGATCACGTCGTGCAACGACTCCTGCAGGGCATACATCTGCTGGAGGCGATCCCCGAGACGCTCCATACCAAACGACTCTCCCGCCTCATTGCTGCCCTCGATGATCCCATCCGAGAAGAGCACCACGCGGTCTCCCGGTTGCAAAAGGATCACCTGCCGACACCAGTTTTGCATGGTATTGCCAACGATGCCCAAGGGAAACCCGCCCGATGGCAAACGTTCCCAGAGGTGGCCCTGGCGAAAAATCAACCCTTCTGGCAAGCCTCCGTTCCAGACCTGCAGCAGATGATTGTCTTCATCCCACTCCAGCAGAGTGGCCGCCAGATAGATTCCCGTCGGCAGACGATCCCGCAAATTTTGGTTAATTTCTGCCAAGATGACGCCTGCGGCATATCCCTTTTGGGTCATGGCATGAAAGATATTGGAGACTTCTGGACCAACGATAGCCGCTGGCAAGCCATGTCCGGTAATATCCCCCAGCAAAATATGCCGGATACCATCTGGCCGATTCATGGCGAACAACAGGTCTCCCGCCATGTTGTCCAATGGCAGCAGCAGATGCCGGATACCCCGATCATCAAACTGTACACCGGCCCGCATTTTGGTCAAAATCTTTTCGACGATCCCCTGATCGGCGGCCAATTTGGCATGTTGCCGCCGCAACAGGAGTTGATTGCGATCATTGATTCGATTCAGCCGATCCAACTGCCGATTGAGCCGTTTATACTCTTTGAGCAGTGTGGCAAAGGAGTCCTGCCAGCGTTGTTCTGAGACCCCACTCTCCTGCAACAGCGCCCCGGCCTGGGCTATGGTTCGCTCCTCAACATCCAGAAATTCCAAAGCATCTCCAGTCAACTCTGTTTCCGAGCGTCCCTTAAGCGATTTCATTGTCGTCCTCCGGGAAGGGCAGATAAAGCGATCATTGTAACCTGCTACAAACCGTCCCTGGGTGTTTATTCTTGAGCACAGCGTGAGCGTCTTTCTTTTCGGACACAAAAAAACCCGCAAGCCAGCTCGTTACGGGTTGATTATCGGTATACCGAGGTTACGATCAGAAAGGTGCAGAAAGGAAAACACAACAATTCGTAACTGACCAACATTGCCCATAAATTCTGGCGCCGCATTCAGCAAAAAATACCTCCTCCCTGCCGGCAAGTCAAAGCCCTTTTGCATCCTGGTCAGCGACAAGAGGCAAGACATGTTGCTGCCCCTTTTTTGCCCCGTCCATCGCATACCGATGATGGCCTTGCAATCGCCTCTCTCCACGCTGTTCAATGACAAGCCTGTTGACTTTTCCTTGATGAAAAAGCGATGATGGGGCCAATTGGGTACTCACGGGAGAGATGGCAATGACCACCACCACTTTTGATACGATGGCCTATGCCAAGCGGTTCAAGGCCGCCGGATTCACAGAGCAACAAGCTGAAGAGGTTGTAACAGCACTACGCGAAATCCGGGACGATCGCATGGAAGAATCAGCAACAAAAGGGGATATTGAGCTTGCCAAGTTGGAGTTGCGAAAAGAGATCGAAAGCGCCAAGGTCGAAATCATTAAATGGGTCATCGCAACCGGTATTGTCATCCTTGGTGGTCTGGCAACCATCAACCGCATGTTTCCCCCAATGCCGATCTACCTGCAACCGCCTGCACAAGAACTGCGCCTGCCCACTCCAGCACCTGCCGTGCCTCCTGGCCGATAGAGCTAATGCTCTGTATGCGCCAATAGCTGCATCTCTCCCGCCAACGGCCAGTGGGTCAACGTGATGCCCCTTCTTTGCCTACCAGAGATGCGATGGCATGGCGGATCATCTGCCCGATATTCTACCTTGTCCGGTAAACCGTTTTAACGCCCCCGCCCCGCGATGCGCCGCAAGACGGTCAGCACATCCTTTGCGGTGATCGCGTTGACAGGCTGCGCTCCCAACCAGGGGCTGCAACAAGGCAAAAAAAAGCCAATAAACATTGAATTTATTGGCTTTTCGGTATTTTTCGGTGTTCTTCGGAAGATAATTTGGTGCCAGAGATGGAATCGAATCACGATATAAATTGTTATTATTATTATTTATTTTTTATTGATACAAAACACATACCGCCAAATCGTTTTGCTGCCCTCTTGTCGCCCCGCCCATCACACGCCAATGATGGCCATGCAATTACCCACGTCCAACGGGTTCAATGACAAGCCTGTTGACTTTGCCAGGATGAAAAAGCGATGATGTGGGAAATCGTCCAGTCAGGAGGGAATGCCATCATGAGCACAGAGGCAAACGTTGCAAGCGGATACAAAGGCGCAACCTTCGCGTTTGATTCGTATGCCTATGTGCGCCGCTTGCGCGATGCAGGAATGGACGAACAACAGGCTGCCATCCAGGCAGAGACCTTTATGGCCATGGCAGAAGATCGTTTGGCAACGAAACACGATATTGCCATGCTGCAACGGGACATTGCCGCTATTGATGCCAAGGTGGAAGCAACAAAAGCCAGCCTGCAAAAGGAGATTGAAACCACAAAAGCCGAATTGAAGCGGGATATAGCCGCCATTGACGCCAGGATAGAGGCAACAAAAGCCGACACCATCAAATGGACCGCTGGCATGTTTGCTGCGCAAACTGCGCTCATCCTCGGTGCCATGTTCGCCGTTATGCGCATGAATCAGCCCCCGCCAGTTGTGTATCAACCGCCTGCACAAGAACTGCGCCTGCCCGCTCCACAGTCTACCGTACCCGCGCCGCCAACTGGACGGTGAAGCCGTTTCCGGCCAGGATTGATGCCTCCACCATCACACCCCGACAAGATGACGCGCCCCTCGGTCGTTCCCTCTGGCTGGTGCAGTGCTGGTGCCGTGACCACACAGTGGCTCTCAGGCGCGTTGTTTTGTCCGCTGATTGTTGTCCCGGTCAATGCCTGCATCCAGCCAATATTGATTGCCACTTCACTTCACTGATTAGAGCAGAACAATGAGTCCCCTGAAGAAAGCCCGATCCAAGCAAGAGCCTCCTTTACAGCCTTGGTGCGAGGTGTCGACCGAGATGCGCG
>NZ_RXIU01000252.1 GCF_004217665.1 Candidatus Magnetaquicoccus inordinatus
ACGCACCGTGGCTCCATCAGCAAACTCGCCACGTCCATCCAGGTTTTGCACCTGGAAATAGTCTAAAATCTCTTTGGCCTTGACCACCTGCTCAATGATCTCGCCAGCCAGCTTTGCCGTACTTTTGGACATCTCTGTACTCCTTTATTGGTATAGACCTGCGGCAAACGCCTGCATGGGGGATAGAGCAAGATGGCGACGACTGCTCCACCAGGCAGCGGCAAAGATCACACTCCCGCCACATAATCCCGCCAACAACAGAGAAAACGGCGCAAAAATGGCCAGATCGTTAAATATTCCCCGCACTATCAGCAAGGTCAGCAATTGACCAATCAACAGCCCCAACAGCGCCGCAACCAGAGCCACAATCGCCATTTCTGCCGCCAAAATCCGCGCCACTTCGCCTCTGGTCGCCCCCAGCAACCGATAAAGCGCCATCTCGCGCACCCGCTGTCGTCGAGCAGCACTCACCTGCACCCCCAGCAACAAGAGTCCAGCCAACACTGCCGCCACACCCAGAGTGCGGGCAGCGACGGCCACCTGTTGCACAAGACCATGAATGGTCTCCAGCACTTGACGGGTCGCAACCGCAGTCACATTGGGAAGCTGTCGATTCAACTCCGCCAACAATGACTCCTCGCGCCCCTCGATGCTCACCAGCGAAGCCAACCAGGAGTGCGACAACTGCTGCAGGACCGCCGGAGAGAAAATCACAAAAAAATTCAAACTAAAATCGGACCAGCGCACCACCCGCAAATTGCTGATGCGTGCGCTCACCTCCACTCCATGCACCATAAAACGGATCTGATCTCCCAACTGCCATCCCATCTCCTTGGCCATCTCCCCCTCGACACTGGCCTCCAAAACAGTGGGATCGCTCCACCAGGAGCCTTGCAGCAGACGATTACCGCTGGGCAACTGTTCGGCAAAGGTCAACACATACTCTCTGGCCTGACGCCAATTGCGGCTGGGATCGGCCTCATCCACACTGGGTTGTCCATGCTCCTGCAGCAGGCGTCCGCGCACGGTGGGAAACAGCCGCAGCGCCTCCTCATCTGCCACAGCATATTGTTTTGCCAAGGCACGAAACGGTTGCAGTTGATCCCTCTGCAGATCAATAAAAAAAAAGCTGGGAATGCGTTGCGGCAGACGCGAAAGCAGTTGCTGGTTCAGATTTTCTTCCAAAAAAAAGAGGGCATTGACCATTCCCAAAGCGCTGCCAAGCGCCATCAACAAAGCCGCTTGCCCCCCACCCCGGCGCAGCAGAGCCTGACAGGCCAAGCGCCAGGCTCCCGGAGGAGGCTGCCAGCGGCGCACAAGCCACAGCAGTGCTTGTGCCACTACCCAGGCAACGGCCAGGGCAACCAGCAAACCGGCGACAAAAAACAGCGCTGCTCGACTCTCTCCCGACCAGACAGCCAGAGTGACAGCCAAAAGCACCATCAACAAAGCCAGCCACGTCACCGCCAGCAAAGTCTGTCGTGGCGGTTTTGCAGGAGCCACACTGCCCGCAGAGAGGCGCCAGAGCAGAACTGGGGAGAGATGGTGGCTCTGGCGCAGTGGCAACAACACACAACTCAAGCTGAAAAGAACACCAAAACAAAATCCTCCCAACGCCAAACCCCATGAGGGATGATAGAGAGTTTCGGCAGGAAAAATCTCTGGCACAACATAGGGCAAAAGGGCCGGTACAGCATTGCCCAGCAGGCTTCCCAGCAAAGCAGGCCAGCCACTCATACGCCATAGCGCACCCAAAATAAGACGGGTAAGCTGCGAGTTGTCTGCACCCAACAGCTTGAGGATAGCGATATTTTGACGATTTTCTTGCAACCAGGAGGCAAGAGCGCTGTGAATGGCCAAACCGCCCAGCAGCAGGGTCAACAAGGAGGTAATGGCCAAAAAGAGGATAAAACGGCGGATAAAACGGCGTACCGAAGGTTGGCTTTGTTCAGGAGTCAGCAAACGCACCCCTTGTTGCTGTGCCAGAGCACGCACACTATTGGCGACACTGCTTGCCTCTTCCCCCGCTGCCAAGCGCACGCCTACCACCTGGGTTACCCGACTGCCCATTTGCAGAAGGGCTGTTTCGGCCACCCGATGCAACGGCATCAGCACCCCTGGACCAAGACGAAACAACCGGGTAATACGATCGGGTTCAAAGGCCAACACACCGCGAATAGTAAACTGCGCCTCTCCCAAAACCAGGCTCTGCCCGATGCTGAGATTGAGTCGGTGCAGCAGGCTGGCCTCCACCACGATACCATCCCCCGCCAACGCCTGCGCCAGGGAGAGATCATCCTGCAACTGCACCTGGCCACGCAGCGGATAGTTGGCAGCCACCGCTTTGACCTCGACCAGCAGAGAGTGCTCGCTCGCCAGCGGTCGCGCCATGGCATTAAACTCCAGACTGGGCGAAAAGTGGCGATTGGCGGCAGAGAGCTGTTGTTGGGCAAAGTGCAGCAGGCCACTGGGCAGACCGGCGCCACCCTCTTCGGCAGGCAGAGGCCAGGTTGCCTGAAGACGCAGATCCGCACCCAACAGGTTGCGGGCATTGGCCGCCATGCCGCCTTGCAACATTTGGGCGCTGGCCAGCACGGCCACCAGAATGGTCACACAGAGCAAAATGGTGGCCGCAACATAACGGCTGTTGCTCTGGGTAAGTGTCAATGGCACTCTGGCCCCGGCAGTGATCATCAGACGCTTGTGGACGCCAGGCGCCCATCCATCAGAGCCAGGGAACGCACGGCACGGCTGGCCAATTGCGGATCATGGGTTACCAAAAAGAGGGTAATCCCCCATTCGGCAGCCCAGGAAAAGAGCAGATCGATAATCTGTTTACTGGTGTGTTGATCCAGATTGCCGGTTGGCTCATCGGCAAGAATCAGTTGTGGCCGATGGATAAAGGCACGGGCGATAGCCACCCGTTGTTGTTCGCCACCGGAGAGCTCGGCAGGACGATGCTGACTGCGCTGCCGCAAACCCACTTGCTCCAGCAACTGCATCGCCTCATTATACCCCTCTCCTTTGCCAGCCAGTTGCAGAGGCAAAGCCACATTTTCCCAGGCACTCAAAGTGGGCAGCAGATGAAAATCCTGGAACACCACTCCCACTCGTTGCCGACGAAACCGGGCCAGATCATCATCGCCCAACGCGGTCAGCTCGACACCATCAATACGGATACTGCCCCGGTCCGGTCGTTCCACTCCGGCCAGCAGAGCCAACAGGGTACTCTTGCCGCTGCCAGAGGGGCCCAACAAACTGACCGCCTCGCCCGGTGGAATATGAAAAGAGATCTCTTGCAACAGAGTCAGAGGTTGGCCAAGATGGGCCACTGAATAGGAAACCTTGTCGAGGTGAATCATGAATGGGAGAATCCCTGGGTTGCACACATTTCCAAACCTGCCCAGAGTGGGCACGAGAGGAACATTATTCCATCTTCTGCTTTGGGTTTTGTTAATGCTCTCTTTTTCTCATCCAGCCGCTGCCGAGCCACGTATACTCTGCTTTGGGGATAGCCTGACTGCCGGATATGGCGTGGCCTCCGGGGCCGATTATCCCAGTCTGTTGCAGCAACGTCTGCGCGAAAAGGGTTTTGCCCATCGGGTCATCAATGCCGGCATCTCCGGAGAGACCACCGCCGGAGGGTTGCGCCGCTTGCTTGGATTGTTGCAACAACCACCAACGCTTGCCATCGTCGCCCTTGGTGCCAATGATGGTTTGCGTGGTCTCAGTACGCAAGAGATGAAACATAATTTAAGCGAAATAGTTCGTCAGCTCAAACAAGCAGGAGTACGACCGGTGTTGGCGGGGATGCGTGTACCACCCAACTATGGACGCCGCTACAGCGATGAGTTTGCTGCTGTTTTTACCCAGTTAGCCAAGGAACATCAAATTCCCCTGTTGCCCTTTTTGTTAGCCCGGGTTGCCGGTGAGGCAACCCTTAATCTTGACGATGGCATTCATCCCAACGCTGCTGGCTATCGCCAAGTTTTGGAAAATGTTTGGGAAACATTACATCCTCTCCTGCCATGAATCTTTCCCGATTTCGCCTGCGCACACGCCTCTTTTTTTATGTTACGCCACCGCAGCATATTGGTCTGCTGGCGCTACTCAAACGGCAACTCCTCGGTCTGCTCTCCCTGATTGTCGGCACTGTTTTGGCCATTCCCGGCGTACCAGGTCCGGGATTTATCTTTATTGCTCTCGCAATTATGCTCCTTGATTTTCCGGGCAAAACCGCTTTGCTCTCCTCGATACGCAACCGGCGCTGGTTTCGCATCGCCCGTATCCTTCTGCATAACAGATTAAACATATTATTGATCTTGCCAAAAGCCTCCTCTTTTTGAAAACGGGCAGGGCAGAGCAATCGCATTTAAAAACCAGAAAATTATTAAGGAGGTCCAGGAGGAGATTATCTCCTCCTGGTGGGTGCAGGGCAAAGCCCCATAAGCGTTAACCTAACATCCCCAGAGTTGCCATCTGACGCTTTCGTTTCCTTGGTGAATCAGCAAGCCATTCGGTTATTTTGCGCCAGTTTTCCATGACTTCCGTGAAACTGAAAATCGGTAAAAC
>NZ_RXIU01000253.1 GCF_004217665.1 Candidatus Magnetaquicoccus inordinatus
GTTGATCCTTGCCGGCAACTGTTGGGCAATGAGCGTTTTGTAGCGGATTTTTTGCCGCAACTGCAAAAGATTCAGAGTTGTTTGGCGCAAGGGCCCAATCCGGATTTGGCGATGCCACTCCTGGATGCCTTGGAATGGGGCTTTCACTCTCCATTACAATCAACTCTGGAAACCATTATCTACGGCCAAGGCTTTGACTGGCGTTTTATCACGGGACGGCGTCGCTCCTTCAAAGCCCTGGCTCCCGACAAAACAGTTCCCCCGGCGCTAGCACAACTCTGGCAACAGACACTCAACAAAGCAAATCGGGCTTTGGCAGCTAACAATCCTGCTTCTTAAAACTGTCTGGCAACCCTTGTTTGCTCCTGCCAGCCATACTACACTGCCTCTTTGGTTGAAGAGTGGTGACTGCACATTTTAACCACCATTTTTCCCCTTTATTCACCTTTTGCTGCGGCTTGGCCCATGCGCTCTTCTCGCCTGTTTCTCTTTTCCCTGCTTGGCATTGGCCTACCGGTGGCTGCGCATGCCTTGTCATTGGGTGAATTGCGGGTTTTGAGTCCTGGAGGATTGCCGTTTCAGGCCAGTACAGAGCTGTTTCTGGAAGAGGGTGAGGAGATCCGTTCTTTAAGCATTGGCTCCGTGGGCGATTATGCTCTGGTCAAAATCCCCCGTCCTGAATTGGCTGACCAGGTTCATGCCAAAATCAAGCAACAAGGTGATAAGACCTTGATCTGGCTGCAGGGTAGTCAACCGTTGCAGGGAGGCGAGGGAGTTATTCTTCTGCACATCTCCTCCAATCAACGTACCTATTTACCCTTTTTTCGCCTGCCAGGACGCAAAGAAGGGCTCAGCGCCAGCAAAAACAGCAACCGTCCGGCAACAGTTGACGCGGCTCCACCAAAACAGAGCCATGCACCCCAGCAAGTGGAAAAACGCAACACCGCAGCGACCCAGTTGGAAACACCTTTGCCCACCTCTGCCGATCGGCAATATGGTCCGGTACGTCGCGGAGAGACCTTAACCAGTATTGCCCGCACCATCGCTCAACAGAGCGGTTTGCATCCGCTGCAGGTGGAAGCCGCCATTTGGCGAGCCAATCCACAACAATTTACTTTGCAGAACATGAATGGCTTAAAAAGCGGTGTCATGCTGCGCATTCCCACATCAACAGAGATGGCACAACTCACCGCACAAGAGGCCCGTTCGCTGCGCATGGATCATATCGCAGACTGGAAAAAGCCGCTCACGCAACGCCGTTTACTACCTTTTACACCCATGCCCTCCTCTGCCTCACTGCAACAGAGCAAAAGCGAGCGCCCCCCCGCTTCCAGTCGCCTGATCGACAACTCGCGCAAAGAAGCGCCTGCTGCCAGCAATAACAGCGGTGGCAGCGGTACCTTGACGCAAATCACCAAGCAATTACGGGCTATTCAAACCCTATTGGAAAAAAATCAGTATCAATTGGAAACTTTGACCCAACGGGTCACCGCCCTGGAAGGCAGTCAGGAGATGTTCAAGAAGATTGATCGGCGTCTGTCGGTGTTGGAAGAGCGGATGAGGTAGAGGATAGTAAATTTAACATGTTTTGAAATTTTTCTTTCCCAATGGAGTGGTCAGTATCCATAAAATCATCTGCATTTTCCCAATTTTTTTCACTGCTTTGCCATACTGGACTAACTTTTTCATATTCTACTTTATATTCAACTGGCTCTGGAAAAATGATGTTTTCTTTACCATCATCACCAGTTGGAATAAAAGGCATCCAGTAACCACCACTTTTTATCTCTTTAATTTCATTTATAAAATCCTTGCAGACCACATGGACATTATGTGCATCGCAATCTTTAAACAAGTCATTTTCTCTATCAGTCCAATTTTCTGATTCACAATGTTTAAAATTTGTAGAAAATCTTGTTTCCCCATAGCTGACCCAAATAATTGGATAAGGCTGTTCATCCAACACGCCAGGTAATGGTTTACGACCGTCAAAATAGAACTTTAACTCAGTGACAAACTCGGTTAATAGATATGCTAAATCGACTGATATTATTAGTTTTCTTCGATCAGAAAACTTTGAAAGTCGAAATCCAACATCCATTTGCGGACCAATATAGTCATCTCTTTCGTAATCACCATAAGTTACAGAAATAACTGCATTAGTAACGGGAAACCCAGCTACCCATGCTGTACCTTTTACTCCTAATTTGCGGCGAAGCCCTTGATTTCCATTTTCTAAATAACTATGTTTTTCATATATTTCGCATGAATACTTCATTATTGTCTTAGAAAAAGCAGCTACGTACCATGCAGGTTCTCTTTCATGGGATATTTCAACCTTAAAAATTAACTCATCACCTAACGCTTTCCATAAACTATAATTTGGAGATAAATGCTGACAATTAAACGCTTTTTTGATTTCACTGGTTGCTAAAAAATTTGAAAACTCGACCTTAAAATCACTATAAAAGTCATTTATTGTGCGCAACCAGCGCGGCGGCCTATCGCTCTCAACAGCATGCTTTAATGCTGTAGAACCACTCAAGTCAGCACTCAAAAATAAAATGAGGCATTTTTTCTTGGAATTAGCCAATTTGCAACTTCTTCATGCGCACACGAACCGCATCTTCTGAAACAAGGAAAAATGCAGCAACATCAACTATTTTGTTAGAATACTCCATGCATTTGTCGCGAAAAAGAGTTTCTGGCATCAAGAATCCGGCTGCGAACCAATTTGCTTCCCATTCCAAAATACTATTAGCTGACCTGGATCGCTTCATGAGAATTCTTACTTGACCAAAAAGCGAGTGAAGAAAAAAATGACCAAGCTCATGGGCAATCGTAAATCGATCTCTCATTGGTCCAGTAAAACTTGCCAGTTTGATTACAAAATCTCGCGAACCGTTCACACGAATTGAACCGTCATCACGTTCCAACTCTTGCAACTCTTGATATTCGATTCTACCGCCCAATCGTTGAACAAGTGGAATCAAATCGTCACCAGGTCGATATCCCAGACGTTCAGCAATTTGTTCCGCAAATTGTTCAATTTGCTTCGATGTGCCACCGAATGGTTGTGGGTCCATTACGGAATCAGATGACATAAACACATCACACCTTTCTCATGAATAATCCATAATGTCATAATTACTGCGGAATGCACCGGATTAGAGGCGTCCCCAACCCTTCTGCCTGATCTCAGTTTGGCTTCGCGTCGTGACTTTTTATACCATATTTTGATAGGAATAAAGAGCAAAAGTTCATGGTACAGCTAAAATGATACAGTCGTAAAATTAGCTACTCACAATCGGCATAAAACGATTCAAACTCCTGTTCGTGAAAAATGGGATCGACCTGTTTCTGCCAACGCTCTTGGTAGGCTTGCAACAGACGTTCTGCGGGCGTAACGCCACTCTCCACTATTTGCAAAAGCGGTTTCAGATAGATCGACTCATCACACCCTTTGCTGTTGCGCTGTTTTTGTCTCTGTAACCCCATTTGCGCCAAAGGTAAAATCTCCTCCGCCAACTCGCGCAATGTTTGCCCACCGGGGATAGGGGTATGTAAAGCCATGCGCGGCACCAAGCCATGGATCTGCACCCGCTCAGACAACGACCAGGTGCTGACCAGCTCCCATGCCTGAGCGAGAACCTCGGCATCATACAACAAACCCTTCCAGAAGGCCGGCAAGGCACACAAAGTTGCTGAATTACCGGCATCCGCTCCACGCAACTCCAAATAGCGTTTCAGGCGCACATCGGGAAACAGAGTCGAGATATGGGTCTCCCAGTCGGCCAGTGTCGGATATTCTCCAGGCAGTAACGGATGTTTGCCTTCCAGAAAGGCACGAAAAGGTACCCCACCCGCTGGCTGATAGCCGCCATGGCGATACAAAAAGAGCATCGGCACATCCAAAGCATACTCCACATAACGGGCAAAGCCAAAATCCTCGGCAAAAACAAAAGGCAGCCAACCACAGCGATCGGGATCGGTATGCCGCCAAATCTCCGAACGATAGGAAAGAAAGCCATTAGGACGCCCTTCCAGAAAGGGCGAATTGGCAAACAGAGCGGTTGCCAAAGGTTGCAGAGCCAATGCCAGACGAAATTTATTGACCATATCAGTCTCATCGGCATAATCCAGATTGGCCTGCACGGTGGCTGTACGGGTCATCATATCCAGACTTAATGCCCCTTTAGAGGGCAGATAGCGCCGCATCTCCCGGTAGCGCCCTTTGGGCATCCAGGGAATCTCAGAAAATGACCATTTTGGTTGTACACCCACACCCAAAAAGGCAATCTCCATCCGTGCACATAATTCGCCCAATTGGTGCAAATGTTCGTTGATTTCATTCTGGGTATCATGGATGGTACGCAAAGGGGCACCAGAGAGCTCCAGTTGACCGCCTGGCTCCAAAGAGATACTTGCCTTGCTGTCACCACTGGGTTTGATCAA
>NZ_RXIU01000254.1 GCF_004217665.1 Candidatus Magnetaquicoccus inordinatus
TCTGGTAAAGTTGATGGCCACACGGATTAAAGTGTGTGGAATTACCCGGCATGAGGATGCTGTGGCGGCTGCGGCAGCCAGGCGGGATCGAACCGCCGACCTCTTGAATGCCATTCAAGCGCTCTCCCAGCTGAGCTATGGCCCCCCATCGAAGAAGCCGAAATCTAAACCAACTGCCGGGTCACTGTCAAGAGCTTTTTTTGCTTTTTCTCCCTGCTCCCAACTTTTTTTAATCCGTCTCCCAGTACAGGCAAAAATCATCCCAGTGACATGAACAGGGGGTGATTTTGTGGTTGCACCATGTTAGACTCGTTAACCATTATGATAACACCTTCTCTTCCTACTTTTAAGCAGTTGGCCCAACAAGGCAATCTGGTCCCTGTCTACCAGGAGATCATGGCTGACCTCGATACCCCTGTCTCTGCCTTCCTCAAAGTCGCCGAAAACGAAGAGTATGCATTCCTCCTCGAATCGGTGCACGGCGGCGAAAAGTGGGGGCGCTACAGCATCCTCGGTATCCAACCCTCCGCCATCTTTACCATCTCCGCCAACCAGGTCACAATCCAATATCCTGGCCAGGCAGATCAATCCTTTACCAGTCATGATCCCATTCAGCTTCTGCGTCAATTTATGGCCCAGTATCAACCCGTCCCGGTTCCCGACCTGCCACGCTTCCACGGGGGTGCTGTCGGCTACTTCGGCTACGATATGATCCGTGCCTTTGAAAAAATTCCGGATACCAATCCCCATACCCTGAATACTCCCGACGCACTCTTTCTCATCGCCGATCTGGTGCTCATCTTTGACAACCTTCTCGGCAAACTGAAAGTGGTCGCCAATACCTTTATCGATCCTGAGACTCCCCTCGACAGCCTCTACCAACAAGCCTGTGCACGTATTCAGCAAGTGGTCAAACGGCTTTTCCAGGCTGTGCCTGGCCAAGAACTGACCCCCGTTCCGTCTGTACAGGAGCAGGAGTTTCATTGCGAAATGTCCGCCGAGCAGTTCAAGCAGGCCGTCGAAAGCGCCAAAGAGTATATTCGGGCTGGCGATATCTTCCAGGTGGTGCTTTCGCAACGCTTTTCTACCCCCTTTCACCACTCGCCCATCTCTCTTTATCGCGCCCTGCGTGCCAGCAATCCCTCTCCCTATCTCTTTATTCTGCGTCTCGGCGATTTTTCCCTGGTTGGTTCCAGCCCGGAAATTCTCGTCCGTCAGGAGGGAGATCTGGTCACCGTGCGTCCTATCGCCGGAACCAGACGTCGTGGCTCTACTCCTGAACAGGATCTGGCCCTGGAAAAAGAGCTTCTCGCCGATCCCAAAGAGCTCGCCGAACATATCATGCTGGTCGATCTGGGGCGCAACGATCTGGGACGGGTCTGTGCCTATGGCAGCGTGCGCGTCACCGAACGCTTTGTCATCGAACGCTACTCCCACGTCATGCACATCGTCTCCAACGTGGAGGGGCGGCTCAAGGCCGGACTTGATCCTCTGGCTGTGGTGGCCGCTACCTTTCCGGCAGGCACTGTCAGTGGGGCCCCCAAAATCCGCGCTATGGAGATTATCGATGAGCTGGAGGTCTCCCGTCGTGGTCCCTATGCCGGAACCGTCGGCTACCTCTCCTTTTCCGGCAACATGGATCTGGCCATTACCATCCGTACCGCCATCATCAAAAATAACACCCTTTACGTGCAAACCGGGGCCGGGATCGTTGCCGATTCTCTCCCCGAACGCGAATACGAAGAGACACGTGAAAAAGCCCGTGCCATCTTTCGTGCCGTCGAACGGGTGCAACAGGGGTTGGAGTAAAGCGGGCTATGCTCCTTTTGATCGATAACTATGACTCCTTTACCTACAACCTGGCCCAATATCTCGGTGAGTTGGGACAAGAGCTGCAGGTGGTACGCAACGATGCCATCACCCTGGAGGAGATCGCTACCCTGGCACCGTCGCATATCGTCCTTTCTCCCGGACCTGGCAATCCCGATCAGGCCGGCATCACTCTCTCCGTCATCAGCCATTTTGCCGGTCGGATTCCTATTCTGGGTGTTTGTTTGGGTCATCAGGCGATTGGCCAAGCCTTTGGTGGGCAAGTGGTACGGGCTCCCAAGCAGATGCACGGCAAAACCTCCGCCATCTATCATGATCGCAGCGGTGTTTTTAGAGGTCTCAACAACCCCTTGACTGCCACCCGCTACCACTCCCTGGTGGTGGCCGAAGAGAGTATCCCCGATTGTCTGCTCATCAATGCCTGGACCGATCCGGCTTGTGAATCAGGCCGTTTGGTGATGGGGTTGCGCCATAAAGAGCTGCCGGTACATGGAGTGCAATTTCATCCTGAGTCGATTCTGACCGAACAAGGCCATGAGATGCTGGCTAATTTTCTGCAAAGTGTCAGCTCATGAAGCATTGCCAGTCTCATTGCCCCGCAGCATACTCTTGCGCCTGGCGCACAGCGCAAAAACCTTCCATTTAGATGATCTTGTCGATGAATATTCAACAAGCGATTGCCCAACTGCTCAATCAGCAGGAGCTCACGCAGAGTGAAGCCGAAGCGGTGATGGACCAGATCATGTCTGGTGCCGCGACAGATGCGCAGATTGGTGCCTACCTGGTTGCCATGCGCATGAAGGGGGAGAGTGTTGCCGAGATTACCGGTTCGGCACTGGCAATGCGCAGCAAGGCGCTTACGCTCGCGATTTCGGGTCGGGTGGTGGATACCTGCGGGACAGGTGGCGATGGGGCTGGCACCTTCAATATCTCCACGACAGCAGCTTTTTTGGTGGCAGCACAAGGGGTTATTGTTGCCAAACACGGCAATCGGGCCCTCTCCTCCAAATCGGGTTCGGCGGATCTGTTGGCTGCTTTGGGAGTCAATATTGAAGCCTCACCAGAGGTGGTGGAGCGTTGTTTGCACGAGGTTGGCATTGGATTTCTTTTTGCTCCCAAACATCATAGCGCCATGCGCCATGTGGCCGGACCACGCCGGGAACTGGGAGTGCGCACCTTGTTTAATCTATTGGGTCCATTGACCAATCCTGCCTCGGCTCCCTATCAACTGCTGGGTTTGTTTTCGCGACAATGGTTGCATCCGATTGCCTCGGTTTTGGGTCGATTGGGTGTGCAGCATGCCTTGGTGGTGCATGGTGAGGATGGTTTGGATGAGATCACCACCACCACAATAACCCATGTGGCAGAGCTGTTGGAAGATGGTTCGGTACGCAGTTACACACTGGATCCGAGAGATTTTGCCCTGCCTTTGGCCCGTCCAGAGCAGTTGTTGGGGGGAGATGCTGCCAGCAATGCCGCCTTGACCCGACGCATTTTGCAGGGTGAGCAGGGTCCGGCACGTGATATTGTTTTGTTGAATGCGGGGGCAGCTTTGTATGCGGCGAGGCGTGCTGCCTCCATTGCCGAGGGGTTGCAGATGGCTGCCGAAGCGGTGGATTCGGGGCAAGCGGCTGCCGTTTTACAACGTTTGATTGCGTGTTCGCAACAGAGATGACTCTTTCACCCAACCATATTTTAGGTCGCATCATGGCGCGCAAGCGCGAAGAGGTGGCCTTGGCGCGACGGGAACGCTCAGCAAGCTCTTTGTTGGAGCAGTGTACGGAGATCTCTCCGCCACGAGGGTTTGTGCGGGCAATTGCCGAAAGTGTGCAGAGCTGTCGTGAGCAGAAGGGGGTGGCCGCCATTATTGCCGAGGTCAAGCGTGGCTCTCCGTCCAAGGGGGTTATCTATCCTGAAACAGAGCATCCTTTTTTGCCAGAGCAGATTGCCTCGCAATATGCTGAGCGGGGGGCAACCTGTATCTCTTGTTTGACCGATCGTGATTTTTTTCTGGGTGAGGACCATTTTCTGTTACCGATTCGCCAGCGTATTGCATTGCCGATTTTGCGCAAGGATTTTCTCTATGATCCCTACCAGGTGATACAATCGCGGGCCTTGGGTGCCGATGCCATTTTGTTGATTATGGCGGTGCTCTCGACAGAACAGGCCAAGGAGTTGGAAGCGGCCGCCCAGGAGATGGGTTTGGATGTGCTGGTAGAGGTGCATGATGAGGCGGAATTGGAGCAGGCCCACGAGCTGCAAACTCCCTTAATGGGGATCAACAATCGTGATTTGAAAACTTTTGCCACCTCCTTGGAATGTTCGCTCAGGCTGAGCAAACGGGTGGAGGTGGGTCGAATTGTGGTTTCCGAGAGCGGGATTCATGATGCCCAGGATCTGCTCTATCTGAAGCAACAGGATATACATGCCTTTTTGATTGGCGAAGCTTTTATGCGCGATCGGCAACCTGGAGAGGCGTTGGCGCGGATGCTGAGTGCCACTGCTGCAGCTCTTTCTGGTAAAGTTGATGGCCACACGGATTAAAGTGTGTGGAATTACCCGGCATGAGGATGCTGTGGCGGCTGCGGCAG
>NZ_RXIU01000255.1 GCF_004217665.1 Candidatus Magnetaquicoccus inordinatus
CAAGAACTCCAGGCATTGGGACCAACCGCACGTATATCCGCCACCGTCAGCAATAATAAAAATTCCAAACGGCGCTGCGTCCCCACCTGCCGGGCAAAAGCCCGTATGGTATTGGGATCCGACAGATCACGGCGAAAGGCGGTACGCGACATATCCAAATGGCGCCCCACCAGCCAACAGACCATGCTGCCCTCCGCATCACTCAACCCTAAACGGGCACACACCTGCTGGGCAATCATCGCTCCCTTCAATTGATGATCCCCCCCGCGACCCTTGGCAATATCATGCAGCAAAACCGCCAGATACAATATAACCGAACCGCGCTCATAAAAATCCACCTGCCCCATCAAAGCAGTACAAATCGGCAACTCATTGCTGAACTGTCCTGACTTGATATGGCGCAACGCCTCAACCGCCAAAATGGTATGCTCATCCACCGTATATATGTGAAACAGATCATGCTGCGGTTGCCCAATAATCCGCCCAAATTCCGGCAGAAAACGTCCCAAAACCCCACTGATGCTCATCCGCCGCAACACCCAGGCCACCGCCCGTTCCCCGTTGAGCATCTTGATAAACAGCGCCGATACCTCTGGATTGCGGCGAAACTGACTGTTGATCAGACGTAAATCCTTGCCCACCAAACGCAATGTATCCGGATGAATCGATTTCAAATGGCGTTGCGCCACCTCAAACAAACGCATGATACGCACCGGATCCTGGCGAAACGCCTCTGGATCGGTCACCACCACCTTGTCACCATGCAAATGAAAACAATCCTCCAAAGCCCGCCGATTCCACCAATAGAGCGAACGATACTCCTCCTGATATTTGCGCAAAAAAATCCACGAGAGATTGCTCACCTGCCGGGAAACCTGATAATAACGGCGCATGAACTGCTCTACACCACGCATCCCAGGCCGGTCTTTGTAACCAAATTCACTAGCAATATCCAATTGATGCTGAAATGTCAAACGGTCATCACGACGCCCAGCCCGATAGTGCAGCGCATTGCGTACCCGCTTCAAAAAAGATTGACTGCGTACAAAGGTGCGATATTCATCATCCGTAATCAAACCCTTGGGAATCAAATCCCGTACCCGCTGCACATGATAACGATATTTGGAAATCCAGGAAAATGTCTGTAAATCCCGCAACCCTCCCGGATTCTCTTTGACATTCGGCTCCAAATAAAACAACGAATTGCCAAAACGCTCATGACGCTTGCTCTGCTCCACCAGCTTGGCCCGTAAAAAAGCCTCCGGTCCACGCTCCAACACCTTGGCAAACAAAGTGTCATAATAGACTTTGAACAGTGCCGCATCGCCGTTCAAAAAACGCGACTCCAACATTGAAGTGCGAATCTCTACATCTTGGCGTGCAAGTTGCACACACTCCTGTACAGTGCGTACCGCATGACCGACATCCAGATTTAAATCCCATAAACAGTACAGCATCCGCTCTACACGTTGGGAAATACGGTCCTGTGGCGAGCCCTGCGCAGCCTGAGCCGGAGACGGCATGCCGCCTCCCTTGGCAGGACGAAAAGGAGTTGTCTCCTTTTTTGGTCGTACAAATGAAATATCGTTTGGCAACAAAAACAAAAGGTCAATGTCGGAGTAAGGGGCCAACTCACCGCGTCCATACCCCCCGGTGGCGATCACGCTGAAAGTGCCTTTGCCATCCTCCCGGCCATCGTGCACATATCGGTATAACCGGTGCAGCAGAATATCCATCAGAAAAGCATGACCCTGGGCCACCTGATGCCCGGATGCCCCATCCAGATGATTTCGGTGCAACCGCTGACGACCCGTTGCCAACGCCTCTTTCAATAGCGCCAAAAATTGCTGGCGCCGACCATCCGCCTCCCCACCTCCCTCTGCCACAATGACAGCTTCTGTCCCGGCAGTCGGAGCACACAACTCGTTCAAGCGGCGATCAAGGCTCTCTACATCCAACAAATCGGTCTTCTTGAAAATACGCACGTTTCGCACCCACACTCCGGTATTTTTTGCCAAGCTGCCAAGCCAGCAGCCGCAAGGGACAATTGAATAATGGGCGGCTTACCCGGATCGTCTGCGTCAGCAACCTTGCTGAAGCAACCATTTACATGATACCTTCGCTGGGTTGAGGGGTACAACAGGTTGTGCATTTGCATACCCTGACCCGCTGCACATCAGCGAGGCAACTTTTGAGGCAACAGGACTCATGTTCAGCAAATTGCTAGGAATGTTCTCCACCGATATGGCCATCGATCTGGGCACTGCCAATACCCTGGTCTATGTGCGCGGCAAAGGAATCATGCTCTCCGAACCCTCGGTGGTCGCCATCCATGAAAATTCACGGGGCACCCGTAAAGTGCTGGCCGTCGGCAATGAAGCCAAACGCATGTTAGGCCGCACGCCCGGTAACATCAAGGCTATTCGACCCATGCGTGACGGCGTTATCGCCGATCTGACCATCACCGAAGCCATGCTGAAACATTTTATCAGCCGTGTGCATCGCCGTCGCCTCTTCTACTCGCCACGCATCATCGTCTGCGTACCCTGTGGTGCCACCTCCGTCGAACGCCATGCCATCCGCGTCTCCGCTGAAAATGCTGGCGCCCGAGAGGTCTACCTCATCGAAGAGCCCATGGCTGCCGCTATCGGCGCCGGACTGCCTGTGACCACCGCCAGTGGCTCCATGGTCATCGATATCGGTGGCGGAACCACTGAAATCGCTATCCTCTCTCTTGGCGGCATCGTCTACTCCCGCTCCTTGCGCATCGGCGGCGACAAGATGGACGAATCCATCATCAATCATGTGCGCCGTAAATATTCCCTGATGATCGGTGAAGGGACCGCAGAAAATATCAAAATCCAAATCGGTTCCGCCATCCCCCTGCCCGACAAGATGGAGGTCGGAGTCAAAGGGCGCGATATGGTGCATGGGGTGCCCAAACATCAGGTCATCACCAACCCGGAAGTCGTCGATGCCATGTCCGACCCCATCAATGCCATTATCGACGGCATCCGCCTCGCTCTGGAACAAATTCCGCCAGAGCTGGCTGCCGACATCGTCGATCGTGGTATCGTCATGACCGGTGGTGGCGCCCTGGTGCGCGGCCTCGATAAACTGATTGCCCAACAAACCGGACTCCCGGTCATCGTCGCCGACGATCCCCTCTCCTGCGTCGCCCTTGGCTCAGGTCGCGCCCTGGAAGAGCTCGATACCATGTCCGACATCCTCATGGATCGCTGATCATGTTCTGCACACTCCGTTTTGCTTGTCGCCCTTGCTCCGTAGCCAACGGAGCAGCGCCACGCGCCCTACGAAAATAGTCATGATCCTCCTCAAACAGCCGCCTCGCCAACTTCTTCTGGTCAGCCTGGCCCTGCTCGCTGCCCTGCTTCTGCTCACCTTCTCCTCCAACCTGCCCGCCAACTCCCTCCTGCAACACAGCCGCGACCTGCTCCAAGAGTGGACCCTGGAAGGAGTCTCCCCCATGCTCCGCCTCTTTCAAACCCCGGTTGTCGCCTCCCACTCGCTGGCCGACCGTATCCAGGGCATGCAGCATATCGAACAGGAAAACCATAAATTAAAGCTGGAGTTGGACCGCATGCACTCCTTGACCGTGCGCCTGGATGAACTGGCCATGGAAAACCAACGCCTGCGTCTGCTCTTGGGCATGCGCCCCAGTCAATCGCCGCAAGAGCTGGTCGCCCGCATCATTGGCAACTCCTCCTCCGCCTTCGCCCGCTCCTTCCTGATCGATGCTGGGCAGGATGATGGGGTCAACGTCGATACCATCGTCCTCGGCATCAGCGCCAAGGCCGGTGGCGGTCTCTTGGGCCGTATCGTCCAAGCCTCCCCGCACAGCGCCTTAATCCTGGCACTGCCCGACTTCAACTCGCGCATTCCGGTGATGATCCAACGCTCGCGCATCCGCGCCATCGTCTCCGGGCGCAATAAACCGCTGCTGGAAATGGAGTTTGTCCCTAAAGGCGCCGACATCCGCCCCGGTGATCTGGTCATCACCTCAGGCATCGGCGGCATCTTTCCGAAAGGGATCCCGGTCGGACGCATCCACGCCATCGCCGCTACCGAAGAGACCGGCATGTTCCACCTGATCAGCGTCAAACCCCTGGTCGATTTTGATCGCGTCGAAGAGGTGCGCCTTCTCCTGAATCCGCTCGAGGAGCATCCCTCGCCACAAACAGCAGCGGCCACTCCTGCCAACAGCGAAAAAACAAACATTGCCGCCTCCAGCAAAAATGAACAAAAAACCCCTCCTGCACCGGCACCTGTGCTGCGCCAACGCAGCAATTGATCCCAGAAACAGAATGAATCCCAGGGCAATCGCATTTGAAAATCAGAAAATTATTATGGAGGTCCA
>NZ_RXIU01000256.1 GCF_004217665.1 Candidatus Magnetaquicoccus inordinatus
ATCAAACCGCGTTGCCCTTTGCCTATGGGACAGATCAGATCGATCACCCGCGTGCCCATATCCTCTTCCGGGCAATTTTCTACCTCCATGACCAAACGCTCATCGGGATACAGCGGGGTCAAGTTATCGAATAAAATCTTGTCGCGTGTTTTGAAGGGCTCTTCAAAATTGATCTTTTCTACGCGCAACAGAGCAAAATAGCGTTCACTCTCTTTGGGAGCACGAATTTGCCCATCGATGACATCACCGGTACGCAGGGCAAAACGGCGAATCTGCGAGGGGGAGACATAAATATCATCTGGCCCAGGCAGATAGTTCATATCGGGGGCCCGCAGGAAACCAAAACCATCCGGCAGCACCTCCAACACCCCTTCACCGTAGATTTGGCCATTATTGGTGCTTTCCGCCTTGAGCAGGGCATAGATCAAGTCCTGGCGGCGCATACCATTGATGCCCTCGATCTTTTTTTCAACAGCCAGGGCGGTCAGAGCAGAAACGCTTTCTGATTTCAGGTCTTTTAGGTTCATGGGGCATTCGATCAAATGCTGTGAGTTGAACAACAGCGGCAGAAGTTTGGCTTTAGCAAAGCCAAACACTATCTGCCTGCCACAAAAACGCAGGAACAGCAAACCGGGTACAAAGATACTCAGACGAAAGTGAGCACCAGCGGCATCAAAACGTCGGCAAGCGTTGGATCAAGTCGTCGGAACGTTGTTGTATGACTGGGGAAAGGGAGTCAGCTTGTTCGCAATACCCGAAATAGCACACTGGCATCAGACAGATTATAAAAAGCGACGATCGCAGCCGGCGAGACAGGGAAAGCCTTATTCAACCGGGGAGTCACACTAACCTCAGGAAGGTTAAACACCCTCACTGCAAAAGTCAATCAATTTTTTTAGCACTCTCCTCTGTACCCGGGGCAATCGCATTTGAAAAATCAGAAAACTATTATGGAGGTCCGGGAGGAGATTATCTCCTCCTGGTGGGTGCAGGGCAAAACCCTGCTGGTAATGTGCGGCGTTTCACAAAAGCGAATGCTTAAGCATTCGCGCACGCCGCACAGATTTGTGCCCCGCAGGGGCACTCTTTGGGAGGGCGGACGCCCGACATGCACAGTTTCGCTTGTGGCAACAGTGAAGAAATTGGCAAATGCGCTTGCCCTGCCTCTGCACCGATTTACCCTACACTGTTTTGCAGTTCCGGCCAACGGGCAGGCCAGGCGCCTTGCTGATGCGTGGTCAGCTCCTGTTGAATTGTGCTCCAGAGCGCATGCAGTTGCCTTTGGGTATTCTGCCACTCTCCTTGATTATCGATGCAATACCAGGCGCGCTGTTGTTTTTCATGTTCAGAAAGTTGCCGGGCAATTATTGCTTGTTGTACGGTTGCAGACATATTGCTGCGTTCGCGCAGCCGTTGCATCTGTTGCGCGCCACAGAGCACGACAACTGTACGGTCAAAACGATGCGCGACGGCGGCTTCAAAAAGCAAGGGCACTTCGGCTATAACAACAGATGTTTGTCCAACGGGTGTGCACCGTTGCCACTCTTGCAACTGTTCCGCCTGGCGCCGATAGATCCGAGGATGCACAATGGCTTCCAGGGCTGTACAGGCCATGGGATCGGCAAACACAATCTCTCCCAAACGACGACGATCAATAGCCGCCGGATGGCTGCTGTTGTGCAAAACCGTACTGCCAAAATGGTTGACCACCTCCTGCCAACCAGCACTACCAGGTTCCAGCACAGCACGGGCATCCTGATCGGCATCCAAGAGAAAGGCTCCTTGTTCAGCCAGCCAATGGCTCACCCGACTTTTGCCACAACCCAGGGAACCAGTAACCGCAACCAGAAAAAGTTGGCCCCTCTTGTGTTCGGTCAAGTGAGATACCATCGATAAATCTCCTTTCCGTACAACAGATATACCCAGGCAGCAATGATCAGATAGGGACCAAAGGGGATTGGTTGCGAACGGTCGCGCTGGGTAAATAGCATCCACAAAATTCCCACCACAGAGCCAAGCAGACTTGCCAAAAAGAGCGTCAAGGGCAGACTGTGCCAACCCAACCAAGTGCCGATCATGGCATAGAGCTTGATATCGCCAGCTCCCATACCCTTCTTGCCGGTTATTTTTTCAAAAAACCAGACAAACATCCACAATCCCCCTCCTCCGCACAACAGACCCAGCAGGGAGTTTTCCAGCGTCGCCAAAGGGGGAATACTCAGAGGAGAGGCAGCCGCGACCACACCCAGCACAATTCCAGGCAGAGTGATTACATCCGGCAGAATATAGTGGTAAAAATCGATAAGCATCAGTACCAGAAAGGCAAATCCGAGCAAAAGAAGCAGCGCAGTTCTGCCATTCCAACCAAAGTGCCAAACGGTATGCCATACCAGCAGAGCACTGGCCAATTCGACTAACGGATAGAGAGGCGAGATCGACTGCTGACAGTTACGACAGCGACCACGCAAAAAAAGCCAGCTCAACAGAGGAATGTTATCATACCAGGCAATAATTTTTTGACAATGCGGACAACTGGAACGGGGGCGAACCAGGCTGATCTCCCGTGGCAGGCGGTAGATACACACATTCAAAAAGCTGCCAATGATACTACCATAAAGCAGGAGTAAGGCGGTATATTCCCAAGGCATGGAAACTGCTTTCCATAATAATTTTGTAACTATTCAGGCTCGTGCCAGCTCGCCAGCTCTACCCCCATGGGGATGCTGTGCGAATTGGCGCAAAAAAACGCGCCAATCCGCACAGCTTGCTTCCATTAGGCGCGCCGCGCCGACGCAAAAAGCGCGTCGGCTTGTTGTGAAAGGCGCGCCAAAGGCAAAAGATTAAAAACAAAATCCCAGGGATTCCATCCCTGGACCCGGCCAGGGAGGTGCCCTCCCTGGACCCGCAGTTGTTTTGGGTGGTGAATAGTTACCAAGATTAAAAACAAAATCCCAGGGATTCCATCCCCCTGGACTCGCAATGGTTTTGGGTGGTGAATAGTTACATAATTTTCAAGTGATGGCTATGCAAAGTACAGTCAACGTCTGGCTACGACGGTACGTCGTTCATCCTGATGGATCAGCCGCATAGGTAACCCCATTTTTTGCCAACTCTGCAATTGGTGACGATTAAAAACAGCGACTGCTTGGGTCTCTTGCAACCAACGGCGCTGAAACTCCTCCGCAGTGGCAATCCACAGCTCTGGCTGTTGCTGGATACCAAACGCCAACTCACCGCGATAGCGTACCAAACGAATGGTGCGATTCAGATAAAAGGGCAAGGATTGATAATAGCAATCGATGCAATAAACCGGCAACTCGCTTCCACCGACTGTATCTATGGCACGAGCAGCATGGCGACTGGAGTTGCTGGAAGAGAAAACATCGGCACCCCAGGCAATAAACTGCAAGGCCAACAGATTGCCGACCACTATTGCGACGAGTGCTGCCTGACCACGACAACGCCAATAGAGGGAAGCAGCAACGGCCAGAGCCATGGTTGTGCCACAGGCCAGCAACCATGGTCTGGCCTCAGACATCATGGTGACAGGATGGCGTTCATCGATAAAGAGGTCGACATTCATAGCCCCCAACAGCATCAGCGGAAACAAAAGAGCCAGAATCCGGGTTTCCCAACCCACATCCGGCCAGGGAAAACGCTGAGCCAGTTGGCGTCCCATGAGAAGGGCAAGGGCAGGAAAAACAGGCAAAATATAGGGAATCAGTTTGGATTGGGAGATACTGAAAAAAAACAGGATAAAGAGAATGTAGACCCACAAAAAGCGCACGGGATCAAATTGACCATCGCCTTTGCGCCAGGCAAAACCTGGTCGCATGAGCACAGCCAAGGCCCGGTGGGTCCAGGGTATGCAACCCAAGATAAATACTCCGATAAAATACCACCAGGGACCGACGCGACCGTGTACCTGGCTGGTAAAGCGGGCAAAATGTTCATGAATAAAAAAGAAACGGGCAAACTCTGGATTGGCTTGGCTGGCTCCCCAAACCCATGGCACAGTCAGCAGCAGAAAAAGCAGCAAACCACGTCCCAGATAGAGATGCCGCCAGAGTTGCCAATCCCGTTGCCACAGAGAGTAGAGCACTATGGTTGCCCCCGGCAGCAACAAACCGATCAAACCCTTGCTCAAACAGGCACCAGCCAGGGCAGCCCAACCAAACAGCATATAATTGCGACAGACCACAGGATTGCGCTCTCGCTGCGTCTGTGCCATGACCAGGGAACCAACAGCCAGAGCCAGACACACCGATAACCCCATATCCAATGTGTTAAAATGGCCCATGACGATATAGAGCAACATACTGGTCAAGATTAAACCGGCATACCAGCCGGCTCTG
>NZ_RXIU01000257.1 GCF_004217665.1 Candidatus Magnetaquicoccus inordinatus
ATCCCAGGGATTCCATCCCTGGACCCGGCCAGGGAGGTGCCCTCCCTGGACCCGCAATAGTTTTGGGTGGTGAATAGTTACATGTAAATTTTATTTGAATTAAGTGAAGCTCCGCGGCTACCATGGGCAGATGTGGCCCAGTCATGATGAGGGGATAAAACGGTTGCGTTGTGGGAGAGCGAAGAAGGGAGGATCTGTGGTGAGAAGCTGCATGCGGCTGGGCAGATGGGCAGGGATTGTGATCGTGATGTTAATCAGTGCGGGTTGTGCCGGAGCGATGCGCAGTTACAATAGCGAACTGCGCGAAACCACGCAGTTGCTCGCTGCCAGTCGCCCTGATTTGGCTGTTCAGGTGTTGGAGCAGAACAATACCAGCGAACAGAAGGATCTTTTATATTTTTTAGAGAAGGGGACACTCTTGCGTTTGCAGGGGGAGTTTGCCGGAAGCCGCGATCAATGGTTGGAGGCGGATCGGCGGGTGCGGGAGTGGGAGGATCTGGCGCGCAGTAATCCCAGCAAATTGTTGGGGGATATTGGCAGTTTGTTGGTGAATGACAAGGTGCGTCCTTATGAAGGTTATGATTATGAAAAGGTGTTGCTGACCGCGTTGTTGGCCATGGACCATATGGCTTTGGGAGAGTGGGATGTAGCCCGCACCGAGATCAAAAAAACCCATGAACGGGAGGCGATTATTGCCGAATTTCATGCCAAAAAGGTGATGCAGGAGGAGACAGAGGCTAAAAAGCGCCAGGTGACACGCACAGTCAAGGATCTGCAGGGCTATCCGGTGGATACCTTGAATGATCCCCAGGTCATCGCCTTGAAAAATGGCTATCAGAATGCCTTCAGTCACTATTTGGCGGGATTTGTCTATGAGGCATTGAATGAACCCAGTCTGGCGGCACCGGGTTATCGACAAGCAATCGAGTTGCGTCCGGATATTGCGTTTTTGCAGGAGGGGCTGAAACAGTTGGATCAGCGCAAGGAGCGGACGGCAGCAGGCAAGAGCGATGTGTTGTTTGTGCTGGAGGGAGGATTGGCGCCAGCCCGCAGTTCGCTGATGATTCCGTTGCCGGTGCCTGCGGTTGGTTTGGTGAGCATCTCTTTTCCCGTAATTCCCAACAATCCGACTGCAGATTACCGTCTAAGCTCCCTAATGGTGGAGGATACATCGATACCGATGGCCACGGTGACCCATGTGGATGCGATGGCGCGTCGAACCTTGGCGGATGATATGCCGGGGATTATCTTGCGCAGCACGTTGCGGGCGGTAACCAGAGGGGTAGCGCAGCATCAGACCAATAAAAAGGGCAATGAGTTAGCCTCTCTGGCCATCATGTTGGGTGGTCTGGTCATGGAGTCTGCCGATGAGCGCTCCTGGCGGACCTTGCCGGCCACCATCCAGTTGGGACGGGCGGCACTGAAGCCGGGCAAGTATACAATGCGCTTTCCTGCAGCCAACGGCATGCCAGTCTCTGTGCCTGTTGAAATCTCTGGTCGCTATCAAATTGTACCGATCCGCGTGGTGGGCAATACCCTTTATGTGGCCAACACGCCAGGTTCTGCTCATGGTACTCTTCCTGTTGCGGCAGGGCAGGAAGAAAAAAGAGAGGGTTCGGCCCCGACAAAGGTAAAGTCCAACAAAAAGAAAAGCAAAGAGCCGATTGCCAGTCAAAAGCCAAAGGAGGAGTAAGTGATGGGGAAGCAGAGCTATAGCAAGTGCAGCACAATAGTGATGGCAGGCAGCATGGCAGTGCTGCTATTGGGGTTGACAGCTTGTCAACCGCCGCCGCAACGCTCTGCGGCCATTGCCAGCAAGGTGGAGGAGTTGGGTGTTATGCTGGATGTGCAACCAGGAGAGATCCGGGTGGTTCGTCGCAATAATCTCCTGCATGTACAGGCAGAGGTGATCAATCCCACCACCCAGGATCAGACTCTCTCCTATCGTTTTCGTTGGGTGGATGCAGCGGGATTTGTGTTGGATGAGGAGGCATGGAAACCTCTGTTGCTGCATGGTCGGCAACGACAATTTTTGCGCACGGTAGCCCCTTCACCGAAGGCGGAAGATTTTCGTTTAGAGATGCACTCCCCCAACAATGCAGTGCCCGTGGATCTGTCGGCCAATCAACCGCGACAGCCTTGGGGTGATGTGGTGAAATAAGGGGCAAATAAACAGGTGGATCTTTTTTTTCTTGGTCAGGAATGTTTTCAAGGAGAGCTGAGTATGCTGCGGAAAAATAACAGAGTGTTGGGGCGGGTAGTGTTGCTGGCCACTGTGACAGTGCTGGCGGGTTGTGCAACGAGTTCCGGTCCAAGCTCACCGCCGCTGGTGGGTGGAAATGTACAGTATGGGGATGCCAAGGCGGTAGAAACGGTAACCAACACCTTTGGCTCTACCGATTTGCAGATGATTGCCGAGAGTATGACCCGCTCGATGTTGCAATCTCCGGCTCTGACCGCCGGAAAACGGCGACCGTTGATCACCGTCAACGAGGTCAAAAACAAGACCAGTGAATATATCGATACCCGTGCCATTACCGATTCTATTCTTACCCAACTGACCAAGAGTGGACTAGTGCGTTTTGCGGTGGATACGGCAGATATGCAGGATCAGACCGAGGAGTTGGCGCGGCAAAATCAAAGTGGCTTGTACAAAAAGAGTTCCAGCAAGAAGATGGGTAAAATGGAGGGAGCCGATTTTCGTCTGGTGGGCAGTATCAGCTCCATCGTCAAGCGCACGCAGGATATTCATGATGTCTATTATAAATTCAGTTTGCGTTTGACCGAGATTGAGTCTGGAGTCGTGGAGTGGGCGGACGAAAAGGAGATCCGTAAAACCACCTCTGCGCGATAAAGTAATGCAGCAAGGACAAGGGTAGACATAGCTATTCGCCATACAAAACAACTGCGGGACAAGGGATTCCATCCCTGGTCGGGTCCATGGATGGAATCCCTGGGATTTGGTTTTTAATCTTTTGCTTTTGGCGCGCTTTTCACAACAAGCCGACGCGCTTTTTGCGTCGGCGCGCCTAATGGAAGCAAGCTGTGCGGATTGGCGCGCTTTTTTGCGCCAATCCGCACAGCATCCCCATGGGGGTAGAGCTGGCGAGCCAGCACGAATTTGAATAGTTACGGGCAGACATTGGCGGCAGAAGGAGAGAACAATGAAGTGGCTCCGTTTCGGGATTGCACTATTGAGTTGGCTCACTCTGAGTGGGTGGGCAGTGGCAGCGGATCGGGCTTTGCCGAAGATTGCGGTGACCGATCTGACCTATGAAGAGAAGGTGCAACACTATTTCCGCTCGGTTTCTGCTGATTTTCGGCAGACCCGCCGCGAAGGAGTGCGTAGTGGTCGTGAGCAGACTGATTTTCTCTATGATGAGCGGGAGGGAGTCAATATTTCAATCGACCGTGGCGAACTGCACAAATTTACCGCTGATTTGAAAGGGGAGCTTTTGCAGGCTGGCTATCGGGTGGTGCAGGGCAAGCCGATCAGCAACAAGGATCAGGATAAGCTGTTTGATCTGCTGGATCGGATCAAGAAGGGCTATTATAAAGGTGCTGATTATGTGTTGTTTGGCACCATTAGCAGTATCGATGTGCGGGATGAAGCGACGCCGGTTGCCGGGACAACAACCTATTCTCATACAGTAAGTTTGGAGTTGGTGGTGGAGTTTAGCTTGGTGCACACCAAAACCCGGGAGGTGAAAGCGGCATTCAGTGCCATGGGCGAAGGTTCGGATGTACGTCTGCAGGAGTCGGCAGGAGCACGAGTTGTGCCCAGTCGTGGGCGGATGATTGCCGAAGTTTCCAAAGGTTTGGCTCAGGATGCCATCCGCCAGTTGCAGGCCCAGTTGAGTGGTGTCCCGGTTCAGCAGGGATGGTCAGAGCCAGGGGTGCAGGAGCGCCAAGCAGAGCAGGAGCAGATTTTTATCTATCGATAAAGGTAACAATTCACCACCCAAAACAACTGCGGGTCCAGGGAGGGCACCTCCCTGGCCGGGTCCAGGGATGGAATCCCTGGGATTTTGCTTTTAATCTTTTAATCTTTTAATCTTTTAATCTTTTAATCTTTTGCCTTTGGCGCGCTTTTCACACTAAGCCGACGCGCTTTTTGCGTCGGCTTAAGCGCCTAATGGAAGCAAGCTGTGCGGATTGGCGCGCTTTTTTGCGCCAATCCGCACAGCATCCCCATGGGGGTAGAGCTGGCGAATCCGTACAGACCTGAGTACAGACCTAGGGCAATCGCATTTGCCAATTTCCTCACTGTTGCCACAAGCGAAACTGTGCATGTCGGGCATCCGCCCTCCCAAAG
>NZ_RXIU01000258.1 GCF_004217665.1 Candidatus Magnetaquicoccus inordinatus
GCCATTCATGTCTACCCGGACGGATCGGTGCAGGTGGACGCACCCGAAGGGGCTGGTGACAGTGAAATCCGGGACGCAGTGCGCAAACAGGCCCGATGGGTGCTGAAACACGTCAGCGATGCCAGGCAGCAACGTGAGCATGTGCTGGCCCGCCAGTATGTCAGTGGGGAAAGCCATTTCTATTTGGGGCGTCGCCACCTGCTGAAGGTGGTCGTGGCACCAGACGAACGGGCGACGGTGAAACTGCTACGGGGACGGTTGGAGGTCTGTTGTTCGAAGGAGTCCCCCGGTATGGTGAAAGATCTGCTGCGCGGTTGGTATCGAGAGCGGGCGAAGGAGTACCTGCACAAACGTCTGACCATCCACGCGGAGCATATACCCTGGCTATCGGCCATCCCCTGTTGGAAACTGGCACCGATGCAAAAACAGTGGGGGAGTTGTTCACCGAAAGGTGTCATCTCCCTGAACCCACATCTGGTGAAAGCTCCGCGAGATTGTGTAGACTACGTCCTTCTGCACGAACTCTGCCATCTGAAAGAACACAACCACAGTGATCGGTACTATCAACTACTGGGACAGTTGATACCGGAATGGAAATCTGTGAAAATCAAACTGGATGGTATGGCTGAGTTGCTGCTGAATGAGTGATATGGGAGTTGTTCTGATGCATTCGATCCCTTTTGATGTGTTACTTCTGGACGAAAGGGAGAAGGTTGGACAATTTGGGGTCGAACTCGATTTTTGGGATGACATCCAGCTCGGGATCGACCCGTAATCTGATATTGCTGAACATCTGTAGATCGCAATCGCCCAGGGATAGTATACCACCGCCAGTCGAAAGAAATGGCACAGATCAGAGAAATCTTTATTGAGACGAAAGAACACGTTGCCACAATGGCAGCAATCTCTCAAGGCAGCAGGGATTCGGAGTACAGACCGATAACAGGGCAACTCGATAGAGGAAAAAAATAGAGGAAAAATCATGATGCTTCCCAATGCAACACCCTTGGATGTACTGATTCTGACCGCTTTGGAGGAAGAGATGGAGCGAGTCAAATCCCACATGAACAATCCTCAAAATATCATGGTGTTACATCAGAATTGGTGGCAATCCACCCTGGCCGTGGAAAATGACAGCCTGAAAATTGGACTTTTCTGTTTTCAGGATATGGGCAACCCACAAGCAGCGGCAAAGAGCGTCGCTTTTCAAAAGGAAACCCAGGCTGAGCTGGTTGTGTTGATTGGCCTACTTGGCGGAAGGGAGGGGAGTATAGCCCTGCCAATAGAAGAAAAGCGTATGCGGGGGGACGTTGTGGTGGCTGAGGTGCTTGTTAACTATGAATGCGGCAAAAATCACCCAGATCGTTTCGAGTCACGTTCTACCCCCTTGCGCTGTGATGAGCGATTGCTGCTCGCAGTGAAAAAGCGCACTAGCAGCAACGAATGGACCGCCAAAATGAAAATGAAACGTCCTGATGGAACTAGTCATCGTATCCTTCCGATGGTTCATTTTGGTACGGTGGCTTCGGGAGAAAAAGTGGTGGCCGACGAGACGACATTGAATAAATTGACTGAACTGGTGGATGGAATGGAAGCTGTTCCCCCGTTGCTTGGCGTGGAGATGGAAGGCTACGGTACTGCGATCGGAAGTTATGAAGCCGATGTTCGTTTTCTGTTTGTTAAGGGGATCTGCGATTGGGCAGATTCAAAAAAAGCCGATGATGGTTGGCGTCCCTATGCCGTCGATGCTGCGGCTGCTTTGGTGTTTGACCTGCTTGCTGCGGGAGCATTCATACCGCGTCGATTTTCCGAGGCATCTGTCCAACCTGCAGCCAAGCATGGCTCAGACTCACACGCCCCACATCAACCAGACACATTTTCTGGCAGGACAAAACTGGAATTGTGTCGCCGACTTGGTGAAAACTGGGAAGATGTGGCAGATTCGCTGGATCCGTCAGTTCCTGCAAGTGATCGGAGACGGTTTCGCCCGGGTAATGAGTGTCAAGATCTTTGGACCTGGTTGGAGATTCGCGGGCGATTGAGCGAATTATCCGACGCCTTGCGGAATGCCGGACGAGAGGAACTGGCTCAATTGTTTGACTCCTGATAGGGAGATGTGAGGATGCCTCCATGAGCGGGCCGTTTTCCGGGCGGACAAAATTTCAATTTTGCCAGCGACTCCATCAGAGTTGGGAGGATCTGGCGGATGTCTTGGAACCGGAAATTCCCAGGCATGAGCGCAATCGTTTTCGCCAAGGCCGTGAGTGTGAGGATCTTTGGGGATGGCTGGAGGATCGCGATCGACTGGATGAACTCCCCGAGGCATTGGGGATTATCAAAAGGGGCGATCTGGCGCAATTGTTGGAGGATGAGCGAAGAACGGCTCCACAACCTTCCGATTCACCCGCCGGGCGATTGCAGGAAAATCTGTCCCAGTCTGGCTTAGCCCGGCAAGCAAGCACATCTCAAGCTCTTGATTCCACCGATTGGGATGCTTTTGCCGATTTGGCAGAACTGCAAATTGATGTCATTCGTGAGCATATTCGTGCCGGTCGGCAGCATTCGGCTCTGGAGCAGGTCAACGCACTGAAGCAGCGGATTTTTGACAGGACTCCTCCATCTCACCAGTCCCGTCTGTTGCGTCTTGAGGCAACATTACGTTTGTCGATGGCAGAGCCTCTGGAAGTCATTGAAGCCTTGGCATCACGAGCAAAGGCCCTTTTTCCCCATCAGGACGACCATCTGCTGGCTGTACGATTGGTGGACGCAAGGGAGGGTGCGCAGTCTGCCAAGGAGTTTCTCGGGGAGCCAATAACTCTTTTCGAGAGTCACTTTCATGCCACTCTACTTCTGGAGCTTGGTTCTCATCAATCAGCACGGCAGTGGCTGCAAGGTGATAAGCACCAACAGATGCTGTTTTCCCAATCTGGAGGGAGGGACTCTTTTCAAAGCGCCGAAACCGAGCGTCTTTTAGCCCTCTCCTGTCTCTTTGCTCGAAATCTTGGCCAGGCACAGCTGCATGTTACCAAGGCATTGGAAAAAGAGCCCGGAAATGAACTGATCCGTTTTGCCCTGGGAGCGATTTATTACTGCCAGGCTCTTTCTCCATCGCTCATTCCAGACCGTCCCGTTCTTTTCCCGTATCCTTCCGGAAAAGAGATGTTGCGAGAAAGCAGTGAAAGCCTGAGCTATCTGGATCGTGCCGCCGAATTATTTCGTGGCTTAAGCAACAATCAGGAAACCATTCCATCTCGCCGACGGGTTATTGAGGCGTGGTTGTTGGCAACCCTGGCCAGTCACCCGGAACGGCATAAAGAGGGTAAGAATCTGTGTCGGCAATTGCTGCTGCAAAATCCTGATCATGTAGGAGCCATTTTTCTGAACAAGTTGGCTGGTTATAATCTCCCTATGGGCTGCACAGTGGAATTGTTAGAAAGTGATTTGGAGGAACACAAGGCTACTGTCCAGGGGGTTAATACACTGTTGTGGTTGCGCTTTCAAAAAGCTCATCCAAAGATCAAACAACTGCGTATCATTTTGGATAAATCCCGTACTCTGTTTACAGAAGCTGGATTGGAGCAAAATTGGCACTATTGGGACATTTTCTTTGAGGCGTATGCGGGTGAGATAAATAAAGCATTAACAAAGGCCGAAATTCTGGAATCTCATAAGGCTGTTTTGGAACTGAAATGCAACATTCGGATGCTTGAGGCGCGCAAGAGCGGCAAGTGGCTTCCTGTTGCGGAATCGGTGCTAGATTTGTTCCGCGCTACAGGCAATGGTTCTCACCTCTATTCCGCCTGCCAGATTTTTGCCCAAGAGAAGGCGTGGGAAAGGGTTGCCGATTTGGCCAAAGAGTTGGTGCAGACGTTGGCTACACCTGCCGCATTGAAACTGGCGGCGGTGGCTCTGTGGAACCGACAGGCATACCAGGAATGTTTTACACTGCTGGAAGAGCATTGGGAGCGCCTTCTCTCCGATATTCCCCCAGCTCGGATAAGTTGGATTCGTATTCAGTGTCAACGTTTATTGGGGAATCTGCCCAGAGCTGTGCGGGAGGCAGAGGATCTTTATCGCAGAGAATCATTACCGCAATATGGCATATCCCTGTTCGACCAGTATGTGGAGTGTGGGGATCTCAAGCAGGCCGCCCTATGGGCAAGAGAGTTGATGGATCGTCATGATATGTCAGCAGAGTTCCTGCTGAGTGCTTCCCACATTGTGCTGGTTCAGCGTGAATGATACAAATGGCCGTTGCGCGTAAGCACTTTCTCGGACACTCCCGGCACCTTTGCAG
>NZ_RXIU01000259.1 GCF_004217665.1 Candidatus Magnetaquicoccus inordinatus
CCTGTCTTGGCCAATATTATCCGCCAACTCTTGGCCAATTGACATGACCGCTACTCCCGAAACCAGAGAGCAATACAACCTACACCTACACCGCTTCATTCTGTTTTGGCCTCTGTGAAGGGCCGATTGTTGGCATTGATGGCATCTGGTCCAACAAGGAATACAAGGCAGACCCGGCCAATCTGTCGGAGGTGGTGACGCCATCAGCGGCCTGGAACGAGCCGCATATTATTTCTGGTTCGCACCAGGTCACGGTGGCGCACGGCGCACAGTGGACCAGTCATATCTCCTGTGTGGCCATCGATGGAGAGGTGACAACACCACTGACGCTTGGGACAGATTTTGTCGTGAATGGCGGCACCTACTATTTTGCAACCGAGTTTTCCAACATCCAGGTGCAGATCTCTTACAACTACAACGCCATCAACAGCAGTTCCTCCGTGGTGACGGTGTTCAATGGCGCATCCGATCAAGGCCAATGGACCTATCTGGTTACAAACCATCCGGAGCAGGCATTGAACTACCCCGGCATCGCCTATGCCGCCTCCATGGATTGGCAGTTGGGTTCTGGCACGGCACTGCCGAACCTGAATTTTGATGTCATTGGCCAGTTGTCGTTTGATGCAGCAAACGGGATTTATGATGCGCATCCCAAGGATGTCATCATCGATTTGTTGACCAACACCCGTTACGGGTTGGGTTTTCCTGTGGCAAATATGGGTAATTGGACGCAATATCACCGTTACTGCACAGCCAGCGGCCTCTTCCTGTCGCCGGTCTATGCCGCCCAGGAGGAGGCGAGTGCCATTATCGCACGGTTGATGAAGATCACCAATTCGGAGGTTTACTACTCGGAAGGTGTGCTGAAAGTGACGCCACTTGGCGATGCGCTTGTCACCGGCAACGGAGTCACCTTCACACCAAATTTGACGCCGGCTTATGAGCTGACAGAAGATGATTTCATCGTCTCCGGACTGGAAGATCCGGTGACAGTCACCAGAAAGCCGTCTGTTGACGTGTACAACCACGTCAAAGTAGAATTCCTGAACGCCAGCAACCAGTTCAACACCGAAGTGGCCGAGGCGAAGGACATGGTTTCCATCGATCTCTTTGGCTTGAGATCCATGGATTCTATCAAATTCCACGAGATCAAGTCCGCTGCAGTGGCCAGGATGGTGGCGCAGAACATTCTCCAGAGGGTGCAATACGTCCGCAACTCCTACGGGTTCAAACTGGGTTGGCGGCACTGTCTTCTGGAACCGACAGACCTTGTCACCCTCACCGACGCTGGCACCGGGTTGGACAAAACACCGGTGCGGATACTCTCTATTGAAGAGGATGAAATCGGCCTGCTCACTGTTGAGGCGGAAGATGCCCCATTTGGCGTGTTCAGCACGGCTACCTATCCCCATCAGGAAGTTGGTGGCTATGTTGCCGATTTCAACAAACCATCAGGCGCGATCAACACGCCGGTGGTGTTTGATGCACCCACTGAACTGACACCCGGACTGCGAGAGATTTGGGTGGCTGTGTCAGGTGGCGAGAATTATGGCGGCTGTCAGGTCTGGTTGTCGTCCGACGGGAGTAATTACCAAAAAATAGGCGAGATCGTCTCACCGGCCCGCCATGGCTTCCTGACTGAGACGATGGCAAGCGGTTCGGATCCAGATACAACACACACCTGCAAGATCGATCTGTCTGAATCTGGCGGCACACTCACCTCCGGCACCGTCGCCGATGCGGACAACAGAGCCACCCTGGCGTGGGTGGATGGTGAGTTTATCGCGTACTCCACCGCCACGCTGACAGGCAGTCACCAATACACCCTGGATGGCTACCTGCGGCGTGGCCTTTACGGATCAACGATCAAGGCGCACCCCAGCCAGAGCCGGTTCGTCCGCTGCGATGGGGCGATTTTCCGGTACGCCTACGATCCGGCACTTGCTGGCAAAACGATCTTCATGAAATTCCCGGCATTGAACCAGTTTGGCGGTGGGGGGCAGTCGCTGGCGGATGCGGCAGAGTATGCGTTCAGAATAGGGGGCAACTGACCAGTGGGGCAACGAAGGGGCGTGCTGGACTCGACCTGCTGCCAGGGAATCCTGCACGCACCATCATTGGCAGGCGCAGGCGGGGCCGCCGCCGTCCCTGCATTCTCCCATTGATTCGCTTCCATGCGTCCGTTTCCGGGAGTCCTTGGGTATTGTGCCAAGTCCACAGCCGCAGGACTCGACCCTGATGGGGAATCCAGCGACAGACGGCATGCTGACAGATTTTCCTTGCATACGCTACCGGAAATGGGCAGAAGAAACGACTTCTGGCATCAATGCTCCAGAAAAGGCCCGTGCCAAGGAAAATTTCTCATGTTATTGCCTGAACCGTTGACCGCCGCCAATATTGTTCGCCGCTACAAGCGTTTCCTCGTCGATGCCGAATTGGAGGATGGTCGATTGGTCACCGCTCATTGCGCCAACTCCGGCTCCATGATGGGCTTGCTTCCCCACCGTGTTCCGGTGCTCCTCTCCGCATCCACGGACCCGAGCAGAAGAACAGCCTGGACACTGGAGCTGATGCGTATGACAGAAAGCTGGGTGGGGGTGCATACCGGTCGAACCAACCATTTGGTGGCAGAAGCTCTGGCACACAACCGGATACCGGAATTGTCCGGCTATTCGTCGATCAAACAGGAGGCCATGACAACCGATCATGCACGGCTGGATTTCCTGCTCCAGGCCCCAGGCCGCCGCGACTGCTGGGTTGAGGTGAAGAGTGTTACCTTGCGGCAGGGCGATGGGGCTCTTTTCCCGGATGCCGTGACAAAACGGGGGCGCAATCACCTGCGCTTGCTGCAACAGGCCGCTATCGATAAGAAACGGGCAGTACAGCTCTTCGTGGTGCAGCGAGAGGACTGCCAGTGGTTTGCCCCGGCGGCGGCAATCGATCCGGATTACACGGAAGCATTGCTCCAGGCCCGCGCTGCTGGCGTGGAGATTTTGGTGTATGATTGTTCCCTTACGCCATCCGAGATTGTTATTCGAGGAAGTGTTCCTCAATCATTCTGAACTGTTGTGAAAGCATTGCTGCAGAGTATCCCGCATGCGTGTTGTATCATGTGGCATCACTTTTCCATGGCTTTTCTCAGTGGCTTTTCTCAGTGGTTTTTCTCAGTTGATCCAGACTGTTCTGCTGCCAGCTTTGGTCTCGATAACTCCAGAACGTCCAACCCGTCGCGAGGAATGGAATCATTCGTCAGTTTTGAGTACCCTTACCGCAATCCGGTAGGGCAGATTGGATGGGTCGCCACGATAGATCCAGTCAAGGGAGATGGCGAACCGATTGGCGAGGAGGATCATGGTTCCGATGTCGGGGAGAGACCTGCCGTTTTCCCAATTGTCCAGGGTGTCCATGCCAATCCTCAACGTTGCTGACATCTCTTCCGGATGGAGTTCAAGTGCAGACCGAGCGGTTCTCAACCTCTGGCCAATGGCGACCAATAGCTCAGTCGTGAATTGAATTCCGACCTGCTGGCCATTGTAAACCCAATCGAGTGAAACCTTGCAGGAATTTGCAAACTCCACAATTACCATGGGATCGGGCATGCGACGCCCGGTTTCCCAGTGGTTCCATGTGGCGGTGTGAACGTTCAGCAACGCGCAGACGTCCCGTTGAGACATGCCGAGCGCCTGTCTCGCCATTTTCAGGCGGTGACCAATGACCTTCAACTGCTCTGGTGTGTGTTCTCGTGTCACGGTGTCGTCTATGTGGAGTCAATTGGTTGCAGGGCGTTTTACGCTTGTTTCCCGTCTACATCATTCAGGCTCGGAGGAGAAGGGTTTCCCGTGCCCAGATCAGACAAAACCAAACAAATTGTTTTTTTTTGAACACCATCACATCCGTTTATTATGCAAAAAAACCATTAATATTCAATCATTTCTTGTGATATGTGTGCCAGCCGGGAATACGAAGCCTTGGGAGTCTTGTCGCTGTTTGCGTCCCAGTGCCGGAAGAAGAGTCATCACGATATGTGCACCATTTTGATTGGTGCTGTTTTTTTCTTGACGTCAGTATGGCAGGTTGATATGATGATCACATCATTAACAATGGTGCTCATAAAATGAAGACGATTTTGGCAGGTATCACGACCATAAAGCCTGGTTTCCCCTTTCGGGGGGCGATCCCCGTCGTGGCAGATGGCGAGGCTTTGGTTGTGCAAATGAAAGATGTTTCCGCTGACGATGGAGTGGATTGGCAGGGCTTGGTGCGGACTGAACTGAGG
>NZ_RXIU01000026.1:5000-8686 GCF_004217665.1 Candidatus Magnetaquicoccus inordinatus
AGGACAGCCTCTGCCTGCCGGTTCCACAACTTCTCCAGCAACAACAGGCCAATTTGTCGGGTCCACACATCCAACAACCTTTGCCCGATGTCGGACAACCACGACCAAATCGTCATGTCCTCTGTTTTATGAAGGATTTTTATATTCTACACCGCATCGCCCAGGCCATGCAGCTCTATGGCTGGCAGGTGCTTCTCTACGGAACAGCGGAATGGGGTATCAACCCACAGGAAGATATTGGCAATATTATCAAATTATGTTACCGCTCGCCCGTTGATCTGATGGTTGTCTATACCGACCAGTTGGTGGCCACACCCACGCAAACAAGAAGTTATCATTTGTTGATCAACCAATTGCGGCGTTTGAATCCCAATCTGAAGGTGGTCTCTGTCTCTTGTGATGCCTGGGCTACCCGCTGGGGGTTGGCAGAGGGGGAAAAAGCCCGCTTTCGACCCGATATTCATGCCATCATGGCGCAAGTCGATGCCATTTGGAGTTCGGATTCCCCCAATTTGCCACTCTGGGAAGAGCCTGAATTTTCTGAAAAAATCCTTCATGCCCACATTCCGCACGGCGGATTCCTCGGTTCAACAGAGAGTCCGTTCCAGACAAACATGCTCTACCTCGGTGATGTGATCTATCCAGACCATTGGCACCGCACCATCTGGTTGACCCTCATCAAACAACTGCAACTACCGGTCACCATCAAAGAGCATTTCTATACCAAAAGCGCTCTCTCCCATCTGGAAAACTATGCCCTGCATTTGCAGCGTTTGCAGGAGGCAACCTGCTGTCTCCATTTTACCCGCAAGCAAAATCTCACCTGTATTGTCACCCATCGCAGTTTTGAAGCCCCGATCAGTGGCGCCTTGTTGATCCAGGAGTGCACTCCTGACATGCACCGCTTTTTTACTCCTGGCGAACACTATTTGGAATTCAACTCCCTGGCCGAACTGCGAGCCATCGCCCAATTTATTCAGGAAGAGCCGGAACAGGCCGATGCCATCCGCAAACGAGGCCATGCTTTTGCCCACCAATGGTATAGCGACGATAAATTGATCGGTTATCTGGAAAAATTTCTCTGGCCATAACCCTGCCGTGAATAAATCTCTGATCTTTGGGGGTGATCCATGGGCACGGCTGGCATCGTCAATGATGGTGCCGTTACCAAGGTCATGTGCTGTCATCTTCTCTATTTGCAAAAACGCTATGCCTGCAAGCGTTGCAACACCAAGGCAGCTTGCGCAAGAAGGGAGTTTTGGGACTCTTCCCCGGCAGCACCGCTCTCCAGCCCAGACAATGATTCCTGCAAATCGGGGATACAGGCTTGGGTAATTGCCACTATTTGCCGCAAATATTCTACACTTCTCTGTTGCAGCACTCGTTGTAAGAACGGTACAAGAATTGGTCTGACCCGCTCGCGCAGATACTCTTCTCGCTGCTGTGACTCCACGCCATCGCTCATCCTTGCCAACTCCTGCAATGGATATTCCCATTGCATCGGCAAGCGAAAAATCATCTCCCCCGCTGCCAAAGAAAAGGCTATATTCCAGTGCTCCCTGCCACTCTTGGCCAACACCATGGCAATCACATAGGCTGGACGTAATTGACCTTGTTGTAACAAGCGTTCGTTTGCCTGCAGCAATCTCTCCCCATCTGTCTCCAGACGCACCCTTTGATACAGTTCTGCTGTATCACTTTGTTTGTCCAAATAGAGCAAATCCAGAACCAAATGGTGCACAGCATCATAAGAGGCGGGCATGGAGATGCCTCTGTTAACCTTTGCTGCACATTTTTCAAAAACAACCATACTATCATAAAAACAAACGCTCATGGTTGTATGGGTAAAATTGGTCGGCAGCAAGGCCCCTCCTTGGGTATAATGGGCATGCATTTCATCGATCAACCCTTTGGCCTTTTCGATGAAAGTTGTTGGACGACGCAATCCACCCTCAAAGCGTTGCCAGTAGGCGGTATGCAGATCTTCGACCATATAGATGCCATTTTTGGCCATGCGCGGATAGAGAAATTCAAAAGTGGCGGTAACATGGCTCATCATATGACTGCCATCATCCAGAACAATATCGGGCACACCAAATTCATCCAACAGGCTTTGCAAAAATTGTGTATCCTGCTGCGCACCGATCCGTATATGAATTTGATCCTCCTCATAGGCTTTGCAAGCGGGATTGATATCCACGCCGATAATGGTTGCGTGCGGCCCAAAATAGCGTTTCCACAGGCGTGTGGAAGCCCCTCGCCAGCAGCCAATCTCCAAAAAGGTGAGTGGTTTATAGATAAAATGCTGAAAATAGCGCTCATAAACTGGAAAATAATATTTCCATTTATGAGTCGGATGATCTGCGTCCTGATGGGAGAGAAACGCTGACCACAGATTCATGCCAGTTGCTCCATTATTGGATACTGTAAACCGACAATCGTTGCAGCACTTGGCGCAGCAGCAGCTCCGTTGCTGTCGCAGGCTCTGCAGCGGCGGCGCGGATAGCCTCTGCCAACCATACCCGCAAGCTGGGCGCGCTGGCCTGGACAATGGCGAGAAAATCATTGATTTGCCGTGTATCGTTCCTCTGCATGGCCCCCTGCAAAAGAGCGATCATGACCGGCGCAATCACGCTACGCAACCACTCCTCCTGTTTTATCTGCGCCAGCTCATCGCTCAGACGCAGCAACAGGGAGATTCCTTGCGCACGTATATCTGCTACGTTAAACAGTACGGCTCCCACTGCCAGGGCAAAGGCAATGATCCAAAATTGCCGACCATTCTTGTAGAGTACCAAGGCAGTCACATAGGCCGGGCGATAGCTTCCTTGTTGCAAAAGCCGTTCAATAGCCTGCATCAACATCACCGGATCGGCTTCAAACTGCACCAGGGAGACCATCTGATTCACCTCTCCCTGCTCTTCCAAGCGCAACAACTGATCGATCACATCATCCAAAACCCGATTGACCGCCGGAATAACCAAATCGATCTTGGCCTGCGGTGCACAGCGCTCAAAAACCGCAATGCTGTCATAAAAATGGATGGCCATGGTGGAACGGGTAAAAGGGGTTGGCGGCAGCGCCCCCCGTGTATGATCGGCATTCAGCTCATCAATCAACCCTTTGGCTTTTTCGATGAAGGTATGGGCACGGCGTACTCCCCCTTCAAACTCCTGCCAATAGGCGGTATGCAGATCTTCCACCATGTAGATCCCATTTTTGGCCATACGGGGATATAAAAAGTCGAAGGTGGCATTGACATGGCTCATGACATGGCTGCCATCATCCAGAATGATGTCTGGTATGCCAAACTCATCCAAAACAGATTGCAAAAACTGGGTATCCTGTTGCGGACCGATGCGCACCTGGATCTGATCTTCCTCAAAGGCTTTGCAGGCAGGATTGATATCGATACCAATAATCAGCGCTTGCGGACCAAAATATCGTTTCCACATCTGCAGGGAGCCACCCTTCCAGCAACCAATCTCCATGAAGAGAAGTGGCTTATGCACAAAATCACGAAAATAGCGCTCATAAATTGGCAAATAGTGTTTCCATTTATGTACGGGGCGATGCACATCGGTGTGAGCAAGAAAAGTGGACCACAGGCTCATAACGTTGAAACTCCTCATTCAAGATGGAAACAACACCAGCAACAGGAGAGACCAGGCAAGCTACCGGGTGGG
>NZ_RXIU01000026.1:9521-25034 GCF_004217665.1 Candidatus Magnetaquicoccus inordinatus
GCGGAGGGCGGTGGCAAGGGTGGTGGGCTCTGTTGCGGTTGTGTGACCTCAAGCGGTGGGGGCTCATCCTTGTCAATAACGGCTGGCACGGCCCGACGGCGACTGCTGTTCTCTTCTGTCTGGCGCAGCAACCATTTTTCCTGCGCCAACAATCGTTGCCGACGGCGCCACAAAAGGATGACGATAAAAAGCAGTAGCAGCAAAAGCGATAATAGAAAATAATTATCCATAATCAAATCTATTCCACAGAATGGATCACTGGCTACGTGTGGCCAGCCAACGATTGCGTAACCCCTTGGCGGTCTCGCGCTGCTGGCCATAATCGGTTTGATTGAGCAGCGTATCAATGCGCATCACCACCTCTTCCACCTCCTGCACACGCCGTTCATCCAGCAACAGCTCGCCCTGTAACAGACGACCATCCACCTCCAGTAAAGGCAATTGCCAACGACGGGCTATCTCCAGCGCGCCTGCCAAATCCCACCAGGCCGCTTGACGCTCCCCTTGTTGGCGCAACAGAGCGGCCCGTTGGCAAAGAATCTCTCCCAGCAAAGGCGTCTCTCCTTCGCGCTCTTCGGTCAGCATGGTCGCTTGCAACAGAGCGGTCATGGCAGCAGCAATATCGCCCATAGCGGCATAGACCCGGCCTTGGTTGAGCAGATGGATCACCTTGCTCAATGGCGGCTCTGTTGTGTCAGATGATGGCTGGGTCGCACGCAGTTGTTCCAGCAGAGTTGCTGGTGCAACACTTTGTTGTTGCAACAATAACTCAAAGCGAACCCGCTCCACCATGGCCAGGAAGGGCAACCACTCTGCAGCCAAGGCAGCACGCGAGGGGGTACCAGCCTCCTGAAAATGGTTCATGCTGGCCGACCAATCGCCCAAACGCATTAACACAATTGCTTTTTTGCTCTGCAGAAGCCAGCGCAATACAGGTAATTGATACCGCTCTGCCCATTGCATACCCTGTTCGGCGCTCTCCAGAGCGGCGCGCAATTGCCCCGTGGCCAGTTGCAGATCACACAAAGCGGCGGCGGCCATAGCACCACCGTGGGGAGATCCCCGTTGCATCTCCAGGCGTACCCCCTCCTCCTGCAAGGCCAGAGCCTCCTTGACCCGTCCCACGGCTGTCAAGCAATAGGTTGCCTCGGCCAGCAACCAGACCCGATCTTCTGCAGTCAAATCACCACGTACTGGAGGAGCTTGCCAACCTGTGGGAAAAAATGCTGACAGAGCAGTCAAATCGGAGCTGTAGGCCCCCAATTCCGCCAGGCTGAAACAGGCTTGCTGACGGCGAATGCGTTGCAAAAAGAGTGCATGCAAAGTTTGCCGGTAGCGACCAGCCCGGCAACCATGTTGTACGGCGCGATAGAGAGGTTCCAAACCGACTCGGCCATCCGGCAACTCTTTTTCGCCCACCGCTTGAAAATGGTCAAAGAGGACCTCATGGGCTTGGCACAAAGGATTTTCCCAAGCCGGGGCAGCATCCTCCTCCATATCGGCGATCCAGGTGGTAAACTCATCTTCCAGCTCTTTGCTGAAAAAGTCGCGGACAATCGGGTGCATTTGCCAGCCACAATGGGTGGAATAGGGTGTGAGCAACGCAGCCTGCTCCAATTCATCAAACAGGGTAGCGCAGGCGGCAAAATCCAAATCGCGCAGCGGTGCTGCCAAATGCGCTTTGGCACGAATGCTCTGCCACTCTTCATCGCGCATGGGACGATCCAATAGACCGAACAGGCGCAAGGTCAAACCATGCGGGGTATGGCGTGGCCAGACAGTCTGATCATAATAGGTCAACAGACGTTGACACGCCTCACCGGAAGCAGCCGGTTCCAACCAGCGTTCCAGTTCGAGAATGCTGGGTGCATGCTCCCGTTCTGAACGGGACAACAGCCCTCCCAACAGTATTAAAGTCAGAGCATGGCCATGCAGTTGTCGCACCATCTCCGGCAAGCGCTTGTGGTAGGAGCTGTTTACCCCCAATTTTTTCAACAATTGCACCCCTTCCCGTTCGTTGAGATCGGGCAACTGCATCTCGCGGCAGACACTGCTGAGCGGCCGCCAGGCTTGCAGTCGGCTTGTTGCAGAGGGATTGCTTGCAAGCGTGCGGCGGGAGGTGATGACCACCAAACTGTTTTTATGTTTATGATCGGAGGGCGGATGCGCCATTTGCCGCAAAAAGTGATACATTCCTGGATCGGCAAAACTATCGGCCAACTGCTCACCGGGCGTTGCATCGGGATATTGCATCAATTCGACCCCATCCAATATCAGAAGGGCCGCTTGAGCGCGCAACAAACGGCTCAGACAAACAGCGCGTTTTTCTTCGCTATCGGGTAAAGCACCTTCATGGCCAAAAAAACGCAAGGCACGGACAAAAAAGAGCCCTGATCCTCCTGGACCGCTGACTGCAGAGCGGGCATGGGCGATGGAGGCTTGGGGAAAGCTCCAGGCAAAAACTCTTCTGGCGCCACCGAATCGGGGTTGCAGAGTGTCCAGCCAGCCATCGAGCAAAGCTGATTTACCCACGCCAGCCGGAGCAATACAGGTGACTACCGCCACCGTTGGATCGGCCAACCATTGGTCCAACTGCCGCAGTTGGGCCGTGCGCCCTACCAGCGGTATCAGATTACTGGGCAGACAGGTCAGTTCGCAGCGTACAGTCTGTTGTTTTTCAGAAACGGCATCGGCAGCAACCGATCTGCCGCGTCGCCACCACCGCCAGCCCCACAGCAGCATGGCAACGATGAGCAAAAAGGGCACAATGATCCATAACAATTCGGCATAGCCAGCATACTCTGCTGTCTCGGCACCAACAGCAGAGAGAGCTTGTTTGCTGGAGAGGTCAACAGTTGGGGCAAGAGGTGGGGTAGGTGTAGCAACAGGCTGAGAGGCTGTTTTCGCCCGGAGTTGCAGCTCCAGACGCAGGGGTTGATCCATTCCCGGGATGGTAATGCGCGACAGATCGATACGCTCAACCCCTTTTTTTTGCTGAGGAGCAAACAATTGTCCAGTCAATTGCAGAGCAGACTCCGATGCTGCCCATGCTACCTGCTCCATTGTCTGCCAGATCGGCAGGACACATAAAAGGGTAAAAAATAACAAGAAGCGATGCTTCATGGCCAATGGTTCTCCTGATAGACCGGGAAACGGTTCAGCAAATTGGTTTGCTCCCTTGCGCAGCACGACATGGGCCGGGCGTGACATGGTCTGATGTTTGCTTGCCTTTGTTCGGCAAAAGTTCTATAGATTGTGGCTTGATTGTGTCGTTTTGTCCATTGAGGAAAGCACTGTGCCTACCAAAATACCAAACAGAATAAAGTCTGCCCGTCACACATGGATAGTCGCTGCCCTGCTGTGCGGCGGATTATCGTTAACTGGCAATGGGATGGCAGCCGGGGTCCACCATCATGGTTGTGAAAACCCGATTGCGGATGTCCAGGTGTGCTGGGATGCACAAGGCGATGCGGGCGAAGAGTATGCGCCTTTTTCTGACGTGCATCTTTTGCCGATTGCCCAGAACAGACAGGGTGAAACGCAATTGTTGCCGGAGTATACCCGTTCCATCTTCCGGCAATTACTGCCGAGTGGCTTGGCCGACAACCTGACCCAAGAGTGGCAGCCAGCCACCAGTCTGGAAGAGGCAATCGCAGTGGCCCGACTGCATCAATGGGGATTGACTTTGTGGATCTCTCCTCGGCAGTTTCGTGAGAGCAGCCCCAATGCTTCTGGCATAGTGGATTTGGATGTCTATTTATTGAAACATGGCAAGCCTCTGCGCACCCTGCGGGTACGCGCCGAATCGCAACCCACACGACCTGGCAAAGGTGTTGAGACCGGAACCACGGTCGGTGCTTTGATGTTGGCGACAGGTGCTGCTTTCTCGAATCCTGTCGCTTCGGCCAGTACAGTCGTCGGCAGTGTAGCCATGGCTCCGCACCATCCACCAGAGTCTGGTCGTCCGCTGGAGTTGTTGAGCGAATATGCCATTCGCCAGATGTTGACAACTTTTAAATATCCGATGGAACAATTGCGCTCCACGCCAGAAGCTTCGCAAAACAAGCGTTTGGCAACCGAGTGGGTGGATCAATTTTTTGCTCCGAAATAGTGAGTCACGGTGTTCAAAACAGTCAAAAATCTAGTATGGGCCTTTGACGCCGAGTGGATTCCCGATCCGCAGGCAGGACGAGTGCTTTATGATCTGCCCGATGATCTGCCCGATTCGGAGGTCATGCAGGAGATGTGGCGTCAGGGGGGGGCAACCGAAGAGAATCCAACCCCCTTCCTGAAAACCGTTATGTGCCGCGTGGTCTCCATTGTCGTGGTACAACGGTTGGTGCATAAGGATGGTCGTGTCACCTTGAATCTGCTACCACTGCCCAAAGGACAAGCGGTACACCAGGAGAGCGAAGCCGCTATTGTTGGTACCTTTTTGGAGGCGATGGGTGAGCGACAACCGCAACTGGTCGGCTACAACTCCCTGGCTGCTGATCTGCGTATTCTGGTACAGCGGGCAATCACCATGGGTTTGCGTTGTCCCCGTTTTGCCTTTCGCCCCAATAAACCCTGGGAAGGGGTGGACTATTTTGCCCGTGGTGGCGAATCGCATCTGGATTTGAAAGATTATGCGACACCCGGTTGGGGAAGTGGCTCTCCTTCCCTGCATGAGTTGGCTGTTTTGTCAGGTATTCCTGGCAAGCTGGATACCCATGGTGATCAGGTACCTCTTTTGTGGCTGGATGGCAAATTGGAGGAGATTATCGCTTACAATGAGTGCGATGCCTTGACCACCTATTTGGTCTGGTTGCGCATGGCCCATTTTGCTGGCCATTTCAACAGCGAAGAGTATCAGCTTGAACAAGAGCGGGTGTGGCAGCTTTTGCAACAAGAGGCCCCCAATAAGGCCCATTTGGCCCGTTTTGCCAACGCATGGCTCCAGTTGGCTGGTACGCGACATCCTACACACGCCCGTGGATGAGCAGGGAGATACCCGCCATGACTGCTCCGCAATTGCCTGACAAAGCCTCTCTCCTGCGTCTGCTGTTGGAAAGCGAAGGGCGAGCCATGATCTGCCTCGATGCCACACGCAAAGGAGTCGATGTACCGAGACGTTTCAGCAATGATCCTGGTTTGATGTTGGTTTTCAACGTCGCCATGCCGCAACCCATTGAAATTCTACCTCATTGTGTTGCTTCCGAACTGCGTTTCGGAGGTATTCCACACTATTGTGTCATCCCCTTTACTGCTGTCTGGAGTGTGTTCAACCCCGATACCAATCATGGCATGGTCTGGCCGGACGATATGCCGGAAAGTGTGCGTCACTCGCATGGAGTATTGCAATTGCCTTTGCAACCGCTCTATCCCGATGAGATAACGATGGTGGGAGGTGCCAACGAACACTCTTTGAGCGATGACTTACCCTCCTCCACCCCGGCCACACGTCCACCATTGCAACTGCGCGTGATAGATGGTGGTCAACAAGAGGGTGAAGGGGCGGTCACCACCAGCACCAGTCGTAAAAGCGGTCGTCCCAACCTGCGCTTGGTTGAATAATACTCTCCTCAGCAGTCACGAAAGCTGCTCTTCGCTATGAGCACCCCTTTTATTGCCAGCGATAACGGTCATGGCCAAGGAAAAATCATTTTTTGTCTGTAGCGAATGCGGAGCTGAAGCGATCCGCTGGGAAGGTCGTTGTGCCAGTTGCGGAGCCTGGAACTCCCTGCAGCGTTTTCAACCTGCGGCACTTCCCCGTAGCGCTGCCAACAGTAGTGCATTCACGGAGGCACATCCGGTTGACCTGGCTGAGGTGGTGGCTGATCCACGTCCTCGTCTGCCTTTGGACAACCAGGAGTTGCGTCGGGTTTTGGGAGGAGGCTTGACGCAAGGATCTGCAGTATTGTTGGCGGGTGATCCTGGTATTGGCAAATCAACCTTGCTGATGACCACCATGGCCGATTTTGCTCGGCGCACTCCTGTATTATATGTTTCCGGTGAAGAGTCGATCCAACAGCTCAAACAACGCAGCATGCGTTTGGAAGTGGTGGAAAAAGGGTTGAAGGTGTTGATGGAAAATCGCCTGGAGGCGGTTTTGCACAGTGCCGAACAGTTAAAACCGACTGTTTTGGTTGTGGATTCGGTACAAACCTTGGCCAGTGATCGGGTCAGTTCGGCAGCCGGTTCAGTCTCCCAGGTTCGAGAGTGTGCTGCCCAGTTGATTCAAATGGCCAAACAGCGCAACATGGCCCTTTTTTTGGTGGGACATGTCACCAAGGATGGACAGATTGCAGGACCACGGGTCTTGGAACATATGGTGGATACCGTTCTCTATTTTGAGGGTGAACGGGGCCACGACTATCGCATCTTGCGTGCCGTCAAAAATCGTTTTGGACCGGCCAATGAGATCGGTGTTTTCGAGATGAGCGAAAGCGGTTTGCGCGAAGTGGCCAACCCTTCAGAGCTCTTTCTTGCCGAACGGGTAGCCGGTGCGGCGGGTTCGGTGGTCTTTGCCGGCATGGAAGGCACTCGTCCTTTATTGTTGGAGGTACAGGCTTTGGTCGCCCCCACACCCCTGCCCCAGCCACGGCGCACCACTTTGGGGTTGGATCCCAACCGTTTGGCCATGTTGACCGCAGTGATGGAAAAGCGCCTGGGGCTGGGTCTGTTCAACCATGATATTTTTCTTAACGTAGCCGGTGGCTTTCGTGTCACGGAGCCTGCCGTTGATCTGGCGGTCTGTGCTGCTTTGGTGGCTTCGCACCGCAACCGCAGCCTGGATGCCAATTTGGTGATTTTGGGTGAGGTGGGTCTTTCTGGCGAGGTGCGCGCGGTCTCCCATGTAGCAACCCGTCTCAAAGAGGCGGCCAAATTGGGTTTTACCCGCTGTATTGTACCAGAAAAAGCTCTGCGCTCCCTCCCGGAGGGATTGCCCATTGTGGTAGATCCGGTAAAATCGGTGGAAGAGATGGTACGACGTTTGCTCACACCATGACGTTATCTTGTATCAGCACAGTGGACTCTTGGCGATGAGCAATACTCTGGATACTCTGATTGTTATTGTATTAACCGTTTCCGGCCTGTTGGCGGCCATGCGCGGCTTTTTGCGTGAGGTGATCGGACTCTTGGGCTGGGTGGTGGCTTTTGTGGTGGCATCACGCTTTTTTGGCGATTTTGCCACTGTACTGGCCAACTGGATTCATCAGCCTTATCTGACCAAACCGGTTGCATTTTTTCTGATTTTTTTTGGCATGTTACTGGTATTTGGTTTTTTGGGACAACGTCTGCAACAGTTGGCTGATCATGCCGGTTTGTCGGTTGCGGATCGGCTGATGGGCCTCTGTTTTGGCATGGCCAGAGGGTTGTTGATATTGCTGATCGGCTTTATTTTGTTTAAGCATTTTAATCAAGGTGAGCCGCCAGGAGAGTTGATGTCACAATCGGTTCTGGCTCCTTATCTGCAGCGGGGAGCCGATTGGCTTGCCCAGCTTGTAGGTCAGGATTGGGTGACCACCCAATCCCACTCTTTGCAATCCAACCTGGGACGGATTGTTCGTCCTGCCAGCCAGCCGTAATCGGCAAGGTGCCCCGTGACTCTGCTTATGGATGATCATTTTCATGATGCTTGTGGTATTTTCGGTGTCTACAACCATGCCGAAGCGGCCAATTTGGTCTATCTTGGCCTGTATGCTCTGCAACATCGTGGACAGGAATCTGCCGGAATTGTCTCTGTGGAAGAGCGCATTTTTCACTGCAATCGCGGCAAAGGGTTGGTTGCCGACGTTTTCAAACGACCCGATCTGGATCAACTGCGCGGGTTGCAAGCGATTGGGCATGTGCGCTATTCGACGGCTGGTGGTTCGGCCAATGTGCGCAATATTCAACCGTTGGTTGTGGATACCGCGCAGGGTGGCATGGCTGTGGCACATAATGGCAATCTGGTCAACGCCGTGGAGATGCGCCGTCAATTGGAGCGTCAGGGATCCATCTTTCAGTCAACCATGGATACAGAGGTCATTGTCCATCTGGCGGCCCGTTCACAACGGCGCACTCTGCCAGAACGGTTGGTAGAGGCGTTGCATCAGGTGCGCGGGGCCTATGCTTTGTTGGCAATGGGGGAGGATTGTGTGATCGGGGTACGCGATCCAGATGGAATGCGCCCGTTGGTTTTGGGCAGATGGCCGGATCGTGAAAACACCTATGTATTATCTTCTGAGACCTGTGCCCTGAATCTGGTAGAGGCACAATTTGTACGCGATATTCAACCGGGTGAGATGGTGGTGATCAGTGCCAAGGGGGTGGAGTCGTTTTTTCCCTTTCCCAAGCGAGCAAGCCATCACATGTGTATTTTTGAATATATCTATTTTGCCCGTCCTGATTCGACCATAGATGGCATCAATGTTTATGAATCGCGCAAGCGTATTGGTGCTCGTTTGGCCCAGGAGCATCCGGTGACAGCCGACCTGGTGGTACCGGTGCCCGATTCCGGGGTACCGGCAGCGTTGGGATTTTCGCAGGCCTCTGGCATCCCTTTTGAATTGGGAATTATTCGCAATCATTATGTAGGCCGCACCTTTATTGAACCGCAGCAAGCGATTCGCCATTTTGGGGTCAAGATCAAGCTCAACACCAATCCGCAAATTGTCGAGGGCAAACGGGTAGTCTTGGTGGATGATTCGGTAGTGCGCGGCACCACCAGTCGTAAAATTGTCAAGATGGTACGTGCTGCCGGGGCCAAAGAGGTGCATCTGCGCATCTCCTCCCCGCCCACGACCCATCCTTGTTATTATGGTATAGACACCCCAACCCGACGTGAACTCTTGGCTGCCAGCCACACCATCGAGGAGATGCGCGCCTATACGACTGCCGACTCCTTGGGCTTTCTCTCCTTGGAGGGTCTATACAAGGCGGTCAACAACGGTCATGAGCACGGCTTTTGTGACGCCTGTTTCTCTGGCAACTATCCGATCCTCTTTCCCAAACATGAAGAGGAACCGCAGTTGACGTTATTGCAGGAGATTTAGGAGCAATCAGGATGAGATGTCGCTTCAAAAATATTGGCCTTATCAAAGATGCAACGCTTGAGTTAGGAGCACTCACCATTCTCGCTGGTCCTAACAATGCGGGAAAGTCATATATTACCTATGCCCTGTATGGATTTTATCAAGTATGTGGTGACTATTTTTCCCTTGGCGAATCGATGAAAGCCCTTATCAAAGATTTGCAAGAGACCAAACATGCTGATCTTGACTTACTGGGGGTTGATTTTAACGCAATCATTTCGGCCATGGCAGAAGGTTATTCGCGCCATCTTCATGAAATTTTTAGCGCCAAAAAAGATGATTTCAAGAATCCAGAATTTTTTATAGTACTCGATGATGTGTCTGAGAGGTTATCCTCGCTGGGAAAAAACCCTGAATCGCTGACTATGCGTTATGGCAGCATAAAACTGCACGCCACCTTGCAGCAGATTGAAAAGAGGCCGCATATTAGTTTTGATTTGAGCGCGGGCAACACCCATGATCTAACTTATATACCTATAAACCATTGTATCGCTCGTTTGGTGTTACCGCACATCCTCTCTGCCCCTTATATTGGGGTTTCAGAACGATTGGGCATACCTTTGTTTTACAAAGATTTGGATGTACAAAAAATTGCTTTAATTGAACATTTGCAAAAAACAACAGATGGAACAAACAATGATCTGTTTGCAAAAATTCCAGAAATTGTACAGAGTTCAAACAGTCGATACGGATTACCAGTTCGTGAAAGCATTAATTTTGTTCGCTCAATTCAGGATTTAATAAGCAGTGACAGCTCTGAAGAGATCGCTGCGTTATGTGAATATATTGTTGAAATGACTGGCGGTGTATATCGGTATCAACAACCGGAAGGATTAATTTTTTCTTCAAAAAAATATGTGCGAAATAATAAATTCTCTCTTACTGTAAATTTATGGTCATCATCGGTTAAGTCTCTTTCCAGCCTCTTTTTTTACCTTAAACATATTGCACAATCCGGTCAGTTGTTGATCATCGATGAACCAGAGATACATTTGACTCCAAAAAATCAGATTATCCTTGCCCGTTTACTCGCCGCATGCGTCAACGCAGGCTTGCAAGTATGGATTACGACACACAGCGATTACTTGATAAAAGAGTTTAACAACTTAATAATGTTGTATCAGTTGCCGCAAGCAGTCCGTGAGACAATCATGAATCATAAAGGTGCTACAACCCCCTCCTATAGGTCACAAGAGTTGTTAAACCCAAAATTGGTGCGAGCCTATTCCTGTACAGGTGGCAGGGTAACAGAATGCCCCAAGGATCATTTCGGCATTGCTGTTTCTTCCATAGATGATGTCATTGTTGCCATGAATGACACCGCTAATGAATTGGCTATGCTCTTAGCAGAGAACGTTCTTCAGACAGAGCAAATTGAGGAATAGACATGGGAATTTCTGCTTTGGAACTCATGAGAGAGATCATTAACGATGAAATGATAATAGGAATAAACAGTGCGCTAAATGGCAATCAGTTTGTTACCCTGAAAGAAATCAATCCAGATGCAAAAAACAATAGGGTAAATTTATATCTCCCAGAGAAGTCTATTGTCTTTACCCTGGATCATCCTGCCCAACCCAAAAAATCCATTTATCTAGATCAGGGAAACAAATTACTACACAGTGGGTGTGATTACGTGGTTTTTTGTCACTATAAAAATTTATATTGGTTTGTCATGATTGAATTAAAATCATACGATATAAAAGGCATCAAAAATCAATTTTTTTGCTCTTCGGCATTCATCCGTTACTTGCGAGAACTTGTATATCTTCGAGATGGTTCATCAGAGAGATATGGCCTAGCATCTATTGTATTTTATAGCACCCGTAACGTTCAAAAGCAGACATCACATAACAGCATACCGCCCCGAACTTTTTTTCATATCGGATCCTGCTGGTATTATAAAATAGCAAATTGCAAAGCTTTTTCGCTCAAAAAGCTGCTGGACGAAGAGTGCGATAAAAAAAGTGATCAGCATATTGATTTATTTTGTTTTAACCGGCATAGCACCTCTGGACAAGAAGCGACTCTTCAAGCAAAATTAATACATATAAACAACTAATTTAACTACAATTTTTCTAATCTGTCACATCAAATAGCCATTAGCAGCCACAACGCCATCATCAACGATCTCCTAACAAAAATCAGAATTTATTTCCAACTTCTGTAGATTTTGGGAACCACCAAACCTTTTGACCGCAAAGCGTGCCTCACTCCGGCAGTGCACACGCCTCCCGATAGAGTTGATCCAAGCGTGCAAACATCTGATCCTTGATGGCGTTGAAGCGATTCATGCCGTTGCTGGCCTGTTGGATCTCTCCACGTTGTACAAGATCGACCAGTTGCTTGGCGGTCTCATGCACCTGCAGATGCACACGGCCCAACTCCTGGAATGTGGGCAGAGAGCCAAAACGTTTTTCCCCCTCGCTGTAATACCATTTGCCAAAATCACACTCCCGACCACAGGTCACCTGTTCTGGCGTCAAGCCGGTGCGACCGCGAATCACATTTTCCAATCGACCCAACCATTTCAGATGCGCACCCTTGATCTGTTCCACCGAAAAAGGCTCTTCACCAATAGTCAATGAACGCACTGAATCGGCCAGATTATGTCCCGGCACGGCAGAGGTATCAATCAGCAGAGAGGTGTGCTGAATACCTCCTTCAATAAAGGAAAATTGCTGGAGCAGATCCTTGATGTGTGCATCGGAGACCACAACCTGCTGCGCCGACTTTTCGGAAGAGAGGGCCAAATGTTGCACCTCCTGGGTTCGTGACGCCAGATAGCGTGCCGAATCGGCAGCTCCTACCGACAAGCGGGTAATCTGCTCCACCTCACGTACCGCCTGACCCACCGATTTGGCCACCTCGCGGGTGGCATCACTCAACTCTGCCATACTGCGGCTGACATCCCGACCCGCTTCCGTCACCTTTTCCATGGAGAGGCCAATTTCATTGATACTGGTGGATTGCTCATCCACGCTGCCGGCAATCATCCGATTGGCCTGCTCAATCTCCTGAATGCCAACCATGCTCGCCTTGCTGGCATCGGCGGCTTCGGAGGATTTATGTTGAATATTATTGATATATTCAGAGATGGTGCGTGTTGCCTCCCCGGTCTGCCGCGCCAACTCCTTGACCTCATTGGCCACCACCGCAAACCCTTTACCAGCCTCTCCAGCACTGGCAGCCTCAATTGAAGCATTCAAAGCCAACATATTGGTTTGATCGGCAATCGTGTTGATCAGGGTAACCACCTCACCAATCTGCTGTGCCAGATTGGTCAGCTCGGCCATCACCTGTACTGCCTTGCGCGCAAAACCGGTTGCTTCCGAGGATTGACGCACAGCCCGTTCACAGCGACCACGTACTTCACGGACCACCTGTTCCAAATCCAATACCGATGAGGAAACGGTGCCCACTGATCCATTGACTTCATCCAGACTTTTTTGCACTGCAAGGGTATTGGCACTGATCTCTTCGGTCGCAGAGGCGACAGTGGAAACACTGTTGGAGACATTGCCGGCTCCATCGGCAATGTTGCTGACATCGCCAGCCAATTGCCGGGTGGTTGCCGCCGCTGTAGCAATCTCTTCTGCCACATGGGTAATGGCTTGCTGAATGTTCTGCATATTGCTGGAGATGTGCCCAAGATCCTCCATGACCCCTTGAGCATGTTGTTGGCTCACTTTGGTCTCTTGTTGCAAGGTATCACGCGCATTACCCAACTCTTTGGCACAGATCACCATGGAGTGGGATTGCAATAGAACCTCGCGTACTGTTTGTCGCAACTGATTGACCATCCGGCCAACAGCAGCATAAATACTGCTGTCCTGTAACCGGCGAGGATCCATCTGTACCGTCAAATCTCCCTGCGCCACCCGATTAACGATGGATACCAGCTCATCTGGTTCACTGCCAATCTGACGCAAAATGTTGCGGCTAAACAAAACACTCAAGGATACGGAAAGAAACATTCCAGTCAATATAAAGGCCAGATAAATAAAAAAATCATTTTTTGCCTGCTGGCGTACCGATTGCGTTCTTTTCTGCAAGGCGGTGGCAAGCTGATCTTCCAGATCTTTTAATTGATTGATCTTACTGCTTATAGTATTAAACCAATGATTGGGATCAACCGCAAAATTGCCACTGCTTGACCGTTCAAAAGCCAGTGCACGGATCCGTTCAACCTCTACCCCTTCGCTGGAAGAGTGAATCCGTTTGAAGGCATTGACCTGCTCTACAGAAGCCTGGGCAAGAAACAGTTGGTTAAAAGTCTCTTGTTGACTGATCAATTGGGTAAACCGACGAAACATGCCACTGCCAAAACCATTGGTCGCCAACGCATTGGTCAGGGTTGCCCGCTCCAGACCAGCCCGCTCTTTACTGTTGAGCAAATTGACATAGGCTTGTACTTGTGCTGCCACTTCCACTGTCGGAGAGAGTTTGGCCAGCATGGTAATCAGTTCCAAGAGATGGGAGATGGAGTCGGTATAATGTTCAATCGCCTCTTGGGCACTCAACTCCAAAGCATCGATTCGGGAACGAATCTGTCGGGCAGCAGCCAATTTTTCTTTACTGTGCGCCAGAAGGGAGGCCAGTTCATTTTGTTCAGCAACCGTAAATTGATTCAAATGCTCGCTTAAAGTTTGAATCGCTTGGTCGGTACCATCACGGCGTTGTGCAGGCAGCTCCTCTTTGAAGCGCATCCCTTTGCTGCCAATAAAACCGGCAGACATGCCACGCTCTTTCTGCATTTCATGGATGGCTGCACTGGAACGTATGGCAATATCCACCAAAGATTCCATCTGCTGCATCGCCTGCAGCAGTTGCCATTTGCTGACAATGCCCATGGTGCCAAGAGAGAAAAGACCGGCCAGGGCCACAAGCAGCATGACGATAAATTTTGTTTTCAGTTGCAGAGCGTTCAAAAATGACATTCCGGTTTCCCAGCCGCAAAGAGATCATGCACAGCCTGTCGTAATATGGAGCTTCAAAAACAGGCAAAAGAGAAATATAGCGGACCCGGCCAAAGACCGGATCCGCAGCAACACCTTGATTTAATAACGTACCAGTTTTACTTCCAGCACATTGGGTACCTCCCGCAACACCTGCATCACCGCTTCGGGAACATCCTGATCGACGTTGATAAAGGCGATAGCTCTGCCGCCTGCAGAAGCGCGGCCGAGATGGAAATTGGCAATATTAATTTCGTGATTACCCAAAATAGTGCCCACCCGTCCAATCAATCCGGGACTATCCTGATTGGCAACCAAGAGCAGGTTACCCTCTGGAGTGGCTTCAATAGGCACATGGTTCATGGAAACGATACGGGGTTGCTGCCCATTGTTGAACAATGTTCCAGAGATACAGCGCTCTCCGGTGCTGGTAGCCACACCAACGGTAATCATGGAGGTAAAACCGGTACGGCAGCGCTTATTAATCGCCTCCACCACTTCGATCCCGCGCTCCTCAGCAATCAGAGGGGCGTTGACAATGTTGACACCGGTCTCCAGGATGGGAGTCAACAGACTGTTGAGCAGAACATTGGTGATTGGTTTACGGTTGAGTTGCGACACCTCTCCTTCATAGGTCACCTCGATTCGCTCAATACCCCGATCGGTCAATTGACCCATCATGGTGCCCAACTTATCGGCCAAGTTCAGGAATGGACGCAAAATAGACAACTCCCCTTCGGAGACCGCCGGAATGTTCAGTGCATTTTGCACGGTACCATTCAGCAGATAATCAGCAATCTGTTCGGCAATTTGGATAGCGACATTTTCTTGGGCCTCAACCGTAGAAGCTCCCAAGTGGGGAGTGCAGACCACATTTTCCAGTTCAAAGAGCGGATGGCTGGTTGCTGGTTCCTTTTCAAAAACATCAAGAGCGGCTGCAAATACTTTGCCGGAGGTCAGGGCCTCGTACAATGCCTGTTCCTCGATGATCCCACCCCGTGCACAGTTGACGATAATCACCCCTTTTTTCATCTTGGCAAAGGCATCGGCATTGACAATATGCTGGGTCTGCCGGGTCAAGGGGGTATGCACTGTCAACAGATCGATGCGCGGCCAAAATTGATCCAGATCATCAATCAACTCCACACCCATATCTTCAGCGCGTTGCCGGGAGAGAAAGGGATCATAGGCAATCACCTTCATTTTTAACCCTTGAAATCTTTCTACGACCAAAGATCCGATATTGCCGGTACCAATAATTCCTAAAGTTTTACCTCCCAACTCCCGCCCCATAAATCGATTTTTTTCCCATTTACCGGCTTTGGTAGAAGCGGTGGCAGAGGCAATATGGCGAGAGGCGGCCAAGGCCAAGGCCACTGTATGTTCGGCAGTAGTCACCGAGTTGCCAAATGGGGCATTCATTACGATCACCCCTTGCTTAGAGGCGACAGGAATATCAACATTATCCACACCGATACCGGCACGACCAATCACTT
>NZ_RXIU01000260.1 GCF_004217665.1 Candidatus Magnetaquicoccus inordinatus
TAAAAACAAAATCCCAGGGATTCCATCCCTGGACCCGGCCAGGGAGGTGCCCTCCCTGGACCCGCAGTTGTTTTGGGCGGTGAATAGTTATGCAGATTTTTGTACTCCCACCTTGTGAGTCCGCTTATGTCCGAACCATCCCTTTATCCATTGTTGGAACCATTCTTACGCCATTTGCGCTCGGAACAGCGACTCGCAACCCGTACAGTAAACGCCTACTTGCATGATTTAACAAGTTTTATGGAGTTTTGGCAAAAACACAAGGGTACACTCCTGACCATGGAGCAACTGACACAACTGCGTCCAGTCGATATGCGCGCCTATCTGGCCCATGGCCATCGGGAAAAATTGGCGCGGGCCACCTTGCAACGGCGTATTGCCGCCTTGCGTTCCTGGTTTCATTTTCTGGAAGTTTCGGGACAACTGCCACACAATCCAGCCAAATGGGTCACTACCCCCAAGCTGGGCATTCGTCTGCCGCGTGCCCCCAGCGAAGAGGATACAGTGCGTTTGCTCGAATCCCCACCCCCAAGCAACAGCATATCCCCCGCCGCGGAGTGGGTACAAGCGCGTGATCGGGCCATCCTGGAACTGCTCTACGGATCCGGCTTGCGGGTCAGTGAGTTGTGTCAATTAAATCGCTTGGATCTTGATCTCAGCGGTCGGGAGGCCAGAGTGGTCGGCAAAGGCGATAAAGAGCGCATTGTCCCCTTGGGCACAGCCTCCATCCAGGCCATCCGCCACTATCTGCAACTGCGTGATCAGGCTCTTGCAGACCACTCCGTCAATGGACCGCTTTTTGTTGGGGTCAGGCAGGGAGAGGGCGATAATCGCCTCAATCCCCGCCAGGTACAACGCTTGATGCAACAACGACGGCGCTGGTTGGCACTATCCGAAAAAACCACACCCCACGCTCTGCGTCATGCCTTTGCCACCCATCTTCTGCAAGCTGGTGCCGATTTGCGCGCCATCCAGGAGATGCTGGGCCATGCGTCACTCTCGACGACCCAACGCTATACCCATCTGGATCAGGCCCGCTTGCTGCGTGTCTACGACGATGCCCATCCTCGTGCCAAAAAAAGGCTGGAAGAGCAGTGACTTTGCCAGTCAATTGCGCAGAGCCTCCGGCAAGGAAAAAACCAGATTTTCCTTTGTGATCGACAACAGCTCTACCGCTTCAGCATCGGCGCAGTAGAGCCGATCACCAGGGGTAGTGAGCGCTGTCAACAACTCATCCACCAATATCTCAGGAGCGGAAGCGCCAGCGGTAATGCCGAGGGCCTGCAGATTGTGCAACCATTGCGGATCGATATCATGGGCCGACTCAATCAGGTGCGCCGTCACGCCCGCCCGCAGCGCAACCTCCTTCAACCTGTTAGAGTTACTGCTGTTTGGCGCACCCAAAACCAGAATCAGCTCACAACACTGTGCCAAGGCTTTGACCGCATTCTGGCGGTTTTGGGTGGCATAGCAAATATCCTCCCGGGCCGGGCCGATAATTTCTGGAAATCGCTCCTGCAAGGCGGCAACAATTCCTGCCGTCTCATCCAAAGAGAGGGTCGTTTGGGTAATATAGGCAATCCGGCTGTCCGAATTTTTTTCAGTTTGTTTCGGTAAACGCAATACATCTTCCACTTTGGAGACCAACTCAATTTCGCCTTCGGGCAGTTGTCCCAGGGTGCCTACCACTTCAGGATGACCAGGATGACCAATCAATATCAAACGATGTCCGCTGCGATCCAAACGATCCGCGGCCCGATGGACCTTGCCTACCAAAGGACAGGTGGCATCCAATACCCGTAAATTGCGTCGCCGTGCCTCTTCTTCCACCTCCTTGGCCACGCCATGCGCGGAAAAGATGACAGTCGCCTCTTCCGGTACCTGAGGCAGTTCCTGCACAAAAATTGCTCCCTTGCGCCGTAGTGCATCCACTACCCAACGGTTATGGACAATTTCATGGCGTACATAAATCGGCGGGGCAAACTTTGCCAGCGCACTTTCCACAATGGCAATTGCCCGGTCTACACCAGCACAAAAACCACGGGGTTCAGCCAAAATGATACGCATTGCTTTACCTTCTGAAGTCGTAACTATTCACCACCTAAAACTGTTGCGGGTCCAGGGAGGGCACCTCCCTGGCCGGGTCCAGGGATGGAATCCCTGGGATTTTGCTTTTAATCTTTTGCCTTTGGCGCGCTTTTCAAACTAAGCCGACGCGCTCTTTGCGTCGGCTTAAGCGCCTAATGGCAGCAAGCTGTGGGCATTGGCGCGCATATTTTGCGCCAATGCCCACAGCATCCCCATGGGGGTAGAGCTGGCGAGCCAGCACGAACCTGAATAGTTACCCTAAGTCAATAAAACCCACGCCCATCAGCCCTGACTATTATGGGCGTGGATCAGCATCAGGTCCAGTATCCTTGCTTTTGCAACAGACACTCCCGGTTATCCTGCCCATATATTCTACTGATTGGGTGCAGAGGGCTGTTGCTGCCAACTCCGGCTCAACTCATCCCAATACCATGGTGTGCCATCCTCTGGCTTGGGCAGGGGAGCCATCCACAAGCAGCTCTCTTCGGCCAATATCCAGGAGGGATAGGGTTGCGGTGGAATAAAAGCATCGCGTGCGGCATCATACTGGTAGCCAATTCCGGCAAAATTTTTGCGCAAGGGCGTACCACCTAACAAATGCTGCCCGCCATATGTGTTATAGGATGTCCGCACACATCTTTGCCCTCTCATTGCCGAGTAATATTCTTCCATCCCCGGGTCATCTTTCCCAGGGATGACTGAGGTGACAATGTTGTTTGCATCCAGAAAAGCATAGTGTGCCATATTACCACCTGATAGAGTCTGTACCAGCAGTGAATTTATAGACCAGATAGCCCGGTCGGTTCGCGGTGTCGAGTGTATAGGTCAATCCGGCACCGATATAGGACAAGGGAGCATATTTGCTGAGATAGGCAATCACCACTATCCCAGATCCTCCAGTACCCCCTGCATAGCCGCTTGTCGTCTCTCCACCACCACCACCACCTCCTCCTGTGTTGGGATTGCCGTTACCAGCCGGCCTGCCACCATTACCGCCACCACCTTGTCCATTGCCATCTTGTTTTCCAGCGGAAGATCCGCCGCCACCACCACCAGCATAAACGATGGCAGAGCCTGTAATGGAGTTGCTTGTTCCATTGCCACCATTCCCGCTGCGTGAACCGGAAATACTGTTTTCTCCTGCACTGCCACTACCGCCACCACCACCACACACAGAGGCTCCTCCGGCACCACCGTTATTGCCTTGGCTTGGAGTGGTTGACGGAGTATTACCGATGCCACCAGCTTGCGGGCTTGCCGATGACCCAGAGCCACCGCCACCTGAGCTGCCATTGATACCTGTGCGTGGTGTGGAATATCCGCTTCCTCCACCACCACCTCCAGCAGATGCTATGGATGAAAAACTGGAACTGTTTCCATTATATCCATGATTCGATCCCTCTGCTGCCCCCCCAGGCCCTCCTGCACCAATGGTCACCGTGTAATTGACACCACTATTGACCAGCAATGCAGAATCAAATTGGTATCCCCCAGCACCGCCACCACCACCCTGTCTTCCTCCGCCTCCGCCTCCTCCGCCGACAACAACAACCTCTACCTGACTTGGATGAACAATAAATGCAAAATGGCCAAATCCAACAGTACCCATTTCAACGGCAGAGATAACTGGGCCGGCAAACAACAACAGATTGTCTTGCTGTAGCCCATTTTCTTCCATAACAACAGTTTCACCAGTATCCAGACACCAGCCAAACGAGAATCCGGCACAAACAGTCAAAATCGATAGAATATTTGACTTGTTCATCATGAAAACCTCGTTTGTGAGGCATAAACAACGAATGAATGCGGAGTGGTGCCCGTGCTTGTTTTTTCGATACGCGCAATATACCAATCCTCACTGTTGGCATTGCCAAAGGAGGGTGCGGATCCGCCTTGCCATTTTACAAGCACGTTGCTGCTTGACCCGTCGATTTGGATCCCTGTGACATATTTTGCCGTTGCGCCATTGGTACAACCAAAGGCAACTGTGATGCTTTGTCCTACGGACAACAAACTGGACAGTGTTGTCCCACTATTGCCACGAATATTTAATTGCGCATTGGCGGTGGCACTGCTGGTGTAACAGAGGATTGGTTGACTGGACTTTAGAGTTTCAGCAGGAAGGAGCAGAACGGTAAGCCACATCCCGCACATCACCCAGTCTGCGTCTACATT
>NZ_RXIU01000261.1 GCF_004217665.1 Candidatus Magnetaquicoccus inordinatus
CTTTGGGAGGGCGGATGCCCGACATGCACAGTTTCGCTTGTGGCAACAGTGAGGAAATTGGCAAATGCGATTGCCCTGAACACACCGGTAATTGATCTCGCAATTTTTTCTCTGCACGACTATACTGACGATAATACTGTATTCTCCTCCATCTCCTTGCCTTGCTGGGAGAACCAACCATGCGCTTTATCGATCCACGTATTGATTTTGCCTTCAAAAAAATCTTTGGCAGCGAAGAGGGCAAAGATATTTTGATCTCTTTTTTGGAAAACCTGCTGGGTCTGGAAGGAGAACGCCGGATCAAAGATCTGGTGATTCTGGATCCGTTTCTGGCCCCTCGGATCAAAGAGTTAAAATCCTCCATCCTGGATGTGCGCTGTACCGATCAGCGCGAAATCTCCTACATTGTGGAAATGCAGGTGGAAAAGGTGGATGGCTTTCTGAAACGGATTCAATACAACAGCGCCAAAACCTATACCTTACAGATTCAGAGGGGAGAACACTATCCCAAACTCAATCAGGTCATTGCCATAACCATCGCCGACTTTATCATGTTTCCAGAGTTTGACCATTGCGTCTCCTGCCATGAGTCGCGGGAAACAATCACCGGACAATCTTTTCTGCGCGACATTCTCCACTATTTTGTCGAACTACCCAAATTTACCAAGGATATGGAGAGTTGTGAGACTCTGCTGGACAAGTGGATCTATTTTATTCGCTATGCAGAGATGTTTGAACAAATTCCGCAACCGTTGGATCTGCCGCCGTTGCGCCACGCTTTTGAGCGGGCAATGTTGGCCAACATGAGTCGCGAAGAGTGGGATCTCTATGACAAAGCAGGCATTGCCATCGCAGACGCCCGTGGTCGCTTAAAGTTGGCACATGAAGAGGGATGGATGGATGGCATGAAAAAAGGGCTGCAGGAAGGACTGCAGGAAGGGATCCAGCAGGGAATCCAGCAAGGAATCGAGCAAGGAATCGAGCAAGGAATCGAGCAAGGTTTCATCAAAGGACGCATGGAAGGCGAGGAAGCTGGTCTGCGTAAGGGCACCGCCAATCTGTTATTGCGACAACTGCAGCGTCGTTTTACGGCAGTTCCTGAGAGGGTCAGCGCCAAAATTGCTGCCGCCCCACTCCCGGTGTTGGAGAGATGGAGTGATCAACTCCTGGAAGGGGGCGCTCTGGAGGATCTCTTTGCCGATTAAAAATCAAAAAAACGGTTGATTGCCCTTCCACCCCCAGGGAGCCAGCAACAGCGGTATGCTGCTCCGCTGCATCAGGCGGGGCATATCGATACGCGAACGCACTCCGGGTACCCCTTTCGGTCGGGGCGAACCCAACACCAACGCCGCAGGCGCTTCATCGCGCACACATTCCAAAAGCAGATCGGTGGGTTCGCCAATCTTGAGCAGGGAGCGATAGGCGAGCCCCTGGCCGCAACAACGCTCTGCAACCGCTTGCAATTGTTGCTGCGCTTCTGCCCCCAAAATCTGTTCCAGATAACCGCCAAACTGGGCACGGGTGGCGGCGTTGTTGAGCCAATCATCGCCCATCATATCGCGCCAAAAAGCAGGAATCACCAAGAGATGGAGAATGGATGCCTGCCAGGCACGGGCTACGGAGTAGGCCAACTGTTCGGCGGCACAGGCACCAGGGGTGCCATGGTGGGCCAGAAGCAACAGCGGTGCTTCTGGCCTCTCTCCATCAACCATGTCCGACCACCAGCACCACGCTGACTGCAATCAGCAAAGCTGCCAGCAAAGCCGCCACATCCTCCATCCGATCGGTACGAAAGATGGAGAGGGGTGAACCCCGATCAAAGCGTTTTTCTTCCATCGCCACTCTCCCTTACACCGATTTGGAGATAAACAACAAGACCACCAGCAGAGAACCGACCGCTTTCAAGGTGCCGACTACAGAACCGATCACCAACGGCTTGCCCCCGGCCTGTTTAATCGCTTGCCCGGTAATCTGCATTCCCAAGCCGATCAAACCAAAAGCAAACAGCCAGGCGATCCAATCCCGATAGGCACGGATCACCGGCGAGTCGTGCCAGGCTGCTTTATGAGCATTTTCCAGGATCCCTTTAATGGCATTGTCCAGGTCGGGAATTTTTGCCACCGCTTTGAGGATATTATCTTGATCCCGAGAGGTGAGTTTACGGTTGGCAATCAGATCCTGAAGGGCTTTTTGCTCCTCTGGGGTACGCATTTTTTGCAAAACCCCTTCGAGCAGTTTGCCCTGTTTGGCTTTGAGCAATTTTTCTTCTTTCACCTTGTCACCACTAAAAAATTTGCCCTGATAGTGGTCGGCGGGAGCAAAAAAGCCGAGGGAGCTCATGATAAAGAGCAGGATAAAGCCGAGGACAAAGAGGGGAAATTTACTGATTAAAACATGGCCGATATCAACCTTGGTGGCATTTTCTTCGTTTTTTACATACCAGGTGGCCAGCCAGAGGACGATGATTGGCAGAAAAAGTACCCGGGTGATGTTGAAAATCTCGGCCACTTTCAGAGTCTCCACCCCCTCTGGATCATAGGCCAGGGCGGCTCCGGCCACTTGCGCCGAGTTGAGAATACCGGTTCCGGCCCAGGCACCAAACTGAACCGGCGTCATCTCAAAAAGATGGCCGATGGTAGGAAAGATAAACATGCACATCACCCCCCAGGCGAGGATGGTGCCAATGGTATAGGCGATCTCCGAAGCTTTGGCCTGCACTACCGGCGAGGCGGCGACTGTGGCGGAAACACCACAGACTCCCATTCCGGCAGAAAGCACGCCGGTCATGGAGTTGCCAGCCTGCATGCGCCTACCCATGATCAGGACGATGCCCACCGATCCCAACACAAAGATGGCGATCAAGATGACACTCAACATACCCAACTGGGCCAACTCGGCGGCGCTGTAGAGGGTGCCAAGCAGAATAACACCGCTTTTCAAAAACAGGCGCGAAAGGCGCACACCATTGGCCGCCCAAGCGGGTACACGAATGACATTGACCACAAAGATGCCTGCCAGAATGCCCAACACCACATAGTTGAGATTAAAAATTTTGGCAAAATCCCAACTTAACATACCGGCATCCTTGACCGCCTTGCCCCAGTTGGCAAACATCGGATCCAACCCCCAGCGCACCACAAAGGCAATGCTGGCGATAAAGGCGACGCCGGGTACTGTACTGATCAGATAATCGACATTGCCGGGTTTGGGGCGCCAAAAGAGAGTAAACAGACCAATCAGGGTAAAGCTGCCACCAAAAATAGTACAGAGCTGGCTTTGAAACTCCTTCTCCTTGTCAAACTTGGAGAGAGGCTTTTTCAGACTGGGTGCTGCCTGGTTATTGGCTTTGGCCTGCTCTGTGGCAACGCGCAGCTCGGCCTCCCATTTTTCTTTGACGGCAATATGGTCTTTATAGGCGCTCGGTTGCAGATAGGCTTGCAGATCATCGACACTGCCCAGGCGGTTTAATCCGCCCCACAACAGGATCAACAGCCCCATCAACAACAGGGCTGGTGATTTATGGGTATAGATCATGGTGTGACATCCTTGCTGGCAAGAAAAACAGAAGGTTGCAATTGCGCGAAAGTCGGTTATTCCACGGGCAGACGACGCGCTTTCCAATCGGGAAAGCCATCACGATACCAATAGAGATGTTTATAGCCAGCACGGGCCATGACGGTGACCAATTTATAGGATTTCCAGCAGGAGCTGGCATTGCAATAAACAATATAGCTCTTGCTTTTGTCGGCAATGCTCGACAAATCATATTTGTCTTTGCTGGCGTCAAACGAGATATCTTTGGCACTTTGTTCGGGATCATAGGGGACAGAAACAGCCCCTTTGATGCTGCCTTCGGCAAACTCAGCGGCCTTGCGGGCATCAACCACAATGGCCCCATTAGCCTGCAGGGTTTGCACCTGGACAGCATCAGCCATTTGCACCCCTTCTGGAGGCGTAGTGGGGGTCAGTGCTGGTTCAGCAGCCTGCAACTGTGGCAGCAGCAACAGCCCCAACAGGAGAGTAAACAGCAAGACAACGGAGAGATTGCGTACTGGCAACATGACACTCCTCCAATAGCTAGCGAGCAATGAAGTACAAAAATAAAATGTTCATAATTACTCCTGCAAAATGGTGCAGAGAGCTATCAGCATAAGTCCTTTATAGGCTGTATGCAACCATATCAGAGTTTTTGCATAGGGCAATCGTATTT
>NZ_RXIU01000262.1 GCF_004217665.1 Candidatus Magnetaquicoccus inordinatus
AAAAATCGTAAGCCTGCTGCAACGCGCCGTAGGTTTCCACGGTTGGCTTGTTGTCGTCCATTTCGTCACCTCCCATTCTTGTATTGCACAATATAAAATTGAGGCGTTCTGATGAGAATTTCAACCAATCACGTCAATGCCAAGCGCAAAGCGTCATTCCAATCCTTGCCTTCAGGAGATCGTGCCCGCCGTGCGTCAGGGCGTAGCGACTGGATCATGGCAGCAAAGCCCTCTCCGTCCGGGTCGGTATCGGTGGCCGCGAGAATTTCAGCGTCAAGATAGCGGGTCAAAACGTCGGCAAGCAGGGTGCGCTGATCGGGAGACAGGGCACCAGCAAAGGACACAAAAAGACCTGGTGCCGAGTTGAATTGGTAAAAACTCATCACGTCAATGGCACTTTCAGCAATCACAATGCGAGGATGCGGCGCAGGATGGGTTGTCCCTATCCGGCACGCGAACAGGGCTTTCCTGCCTCCGGATGAAAATCCGGTGAAGCCTTTATTCTTGAGTTCCCACCCTGTCACCCCACTGCGGTCATTGTGGCGGAAAGCCACATTGCCGCGTGCGTCGATCCGCACATGATCGGCAAAAGCAGTCACAGTGTTGGGCATGATGCCACGCCCTTCAAGATACCCGCCACGGTAGGGAATCAGGCGATACCATTGGGCAATCAGGGCTACCTGGTCGCGCGGCATGGGTGCAGGCTTGGGAATTGGGAATGGTCGGCGGGCAGTAGGGAAAGAAGAGGGAACAGCGAGCCAAGAACGTAAGACTTTGCGAGCACCGCCAAGGCTCACCCCGTCGCGACGCATGACAAAATCGATCACGCTCCCGTTGTCGCCCGTATCCCGCACGCTGAAATAAACCCCATGCCCATCAGGTGCGGTGGCTACAACAATCTTGTCGCCGTCAGAAGCCCGCCGCATGACCAAGCTGGCCCGACTACTCTCCCGTTTGTCTAAGGTGTACCCATAGCCCGCCACGACTTCGGCAAGATGGAGTTCGGTCTTGAATCGTTCCAGTTCGTCCATGCTACTACCTTATTTTCTTTTCCTACTGCCCGTTTTTTTGTTCATCACAGCAAGACTGTTTTTTGCCTACTGCTGCGTTTCATTCTCTTTGGCTACCCTACTGACCAAGATGCGTTTTGTGTGCCTCCTTGGGGAGTTTTCAGGCTCTTGTGGTCATGCTGCTAAGCGGTTGTGCACAGGTTTGCGTTGCCAACTATTTGAGATTTTTTATTTGAAAGAATCTATTAGATAGATAGGTAGTGGTAATGTGCCATGCTTCCCCTGGGCAAGGTAGTGGTAATGTGCCATAAATGGGTAGTGGTAATGTGCCGTGGATAACATCGACTTTTAACAGAGTTATCAACAGGTTAAAAAATCGGCACGGTTCCGCACGCGCACCAATCGCAAATCATGACATATGGGAGAAACTTGGGGATCGAGAGAGCGACGATCTACCCTTTGCCGATAGCCCACTTCCTGGCAAAACCAAGAAAGGCACTGTCATAGTTCGCGGGTGATTTCGCTTTGCCTGTCTCAAGCCACGCATCGAAAGCAGCTTTGCAGGCGTAAACGTCAAGGCGGGGATAGAGAGAACGAAACCTTTTGATGGTCACCTCGGCAATGCCGCCCATGTTGTGGGCCGCCTCGGCGTCTGGCACTGGCAAGGATCGTCGCACATGGTCGGCCAGTCCAAACGAAACCGCTACAGATTCGTAATGCACCGGCGGCAAGGATGGCTTGAGCAGCAAACCACCAATGATTGCCTCAACCTTGGCTCCTCGATAGACTTCAAGGGCGGCTTTTAGGGCTTTCTTAAATTCATTTTTGAAATTCATAAGATCTTTATATTCATGCCCGAACTGCTCCTTCCAGCCTGTCCAAGGCACCATGACGGGCTTCTTCAAAACATGCAGACGGCGGGCAAGGAAGGAATAAACGTCAATGGCAAGAGAGCTGTGCGCCAAAGCACGTAAGGCGCGAGGGTCAAGAGGCACAGCATGTTCAACCAGGCTGTCAAAATATTTCTGTGAAAGCTCAATCACACCAGGCCACAAAACTCTCTGTTCGCCGTCGTTCTGCATCCATGCTTCAAATGTTTCAATCGGTTGCGTGTTTATCGTCACGGCGTGTCCGTTTGCGTTCCACCCAAGGCACATACGGCAAGCGGCAAGGGCCATCATTTCCCGCCTAAAAAGGGCATAGCTACTGCCGCCATCCGTGTTCAAACCTAAACGCTCCATGAACTGACGGGCACTGTGATCAACCTCAATGATGCGGGAACGCCGTTTAACAGCCTCGGCACTGATGTGGATAAGGGCAAGGCGTGGTTTGGCACCAGCAGGCAATGGCTGATCAACCCAACTACGCCCGTTCCACAACGCTCCTGCCTCTAAACGAATGGAGCCTTGTTGGTACTGCCTCTCAAAGATACGTTCCACCGGCCTGCGACGTGGCAGGAACACCTGGCACAACAAGCCATGCTGATATTCGATTTGCAGGGGGTGTTTCTCTGCAATCTCAACCGCCGCGTCTATGACGCGCATCGTGACCGATGATGGCTTGTTCTTGATGTCTGCGGTGTTCATGCCTCTGCTTTCCCCTTGTGCGACTAGTCATCAGATAATTCGCTTACCCTTCTCCGTTATCCAGTGACCGGCTGACAACGTACTGAATCCAGGAACTCCTACTAATGCCACGATGACGGGCGGCCTTGTCAACCTTGTCAAGCAAGGCCGGATCAAACCGCAGCACGATGGGTTGCTTGATCTTCTTTTCCGGTTGCTCCGGTGTGCGATTTGCACCAGCGATAAAAGACGCTGCCATCTCGTCACCTTGCTGTGTGATATCCATTGTAGACTGTTTAGGTTTCCTTGCGATTGCCATTGTATATCACTTTGATATCTGTTTGTTTGGGTATAGGACAGCGACGAGAGCGGTTAATTCATGTACTGCCTTGGCGTCTTTTGGATTTTGTTCGAGCACAGATAGACCGCCTGCGGCAGCGTTTGGAAACGCCTTCCGTCGGCCAATGGAAATCGACAACATCTCAATTCCTGGGATGTCGGCAATGGCTTGGGCCGCTTCCTCGTTGTCGTGACCTTGGGCATCGGCGGCATTTAATATGGCGACAGCCCGCAGGGTGCTAATCTCCCGTGCCTCTTTCACCAACGCGGCCATTTGATCAACCGCCCAAATGTCAAAGCTGCGTGGCTGCACGGGAATCAACAGGATTTCAGCAACGGTCAAGGCGGCCCGCAGGCTTCCAGTATCGCGCCCGCCAACGTCAATGATGATGTCATCATATTTGCTAACCAATTGTCTTATTTGAGTTCTCAGAGCTGCCCCCTGCAAGCCAACGGCAGTGTAGCTTGGCCTGCCTGTCTGTTCGGTGCGCAACTCGGTAAAAGTCAATGCTGTGCGCTGTTCGTCACCGTCCACAAGCAGCACGTCGTGTCCGGCCAGGGCACGGGCAATGGCAATGTTGACGGCAAGGGTGGTCTTACCGACTCCTCCCTTGATGTTTCCAACGGCTAGGATCACTGGACATTCCACCTTGCAAAAGTCATTAACGAAACAGATGCTACACGATATCCAAGTGATATACAAGAGGTGCTGTTTAGCATACAAACTATGCCTGACCGATTTACCTCCACAATCTTTCGAACCTAGCCGCGTTGGTGGCCGTATAGCGCACGGTGTGCTGAATGTTGCGGTGCCCAAGGTAGTCCTGAATGAGTCGGGTGTCCGCGCCCTGGTCGGCCAGGGCATAGCCACACGCATGCCGGAGCATGTGAGGGTGTGTAGGCAGGGCAATCCCCGAAAGCTCACCAAATTTCCGCACGGATCGCCATGCCGTCGAGCGACTCAACGGTTTGCGCTGTCCCGAGATAAAGAAATCTGTCGTTTCCGGTTTCATCTTGCATCGCTCGACAAGCCACGCCTTTACCGCCCGCACCTCCTCTATCCGCAATAGGTGGGTGGTTGAGAGACCTTGCTTTAGGCATGTGACGTGCTGAACGCGACTTTCCATGTCCACCTGCGCCAAGGTCAAGCCGCAAGCCTCGGACACGCGCAGGCCATGGTGAAACATAAACAACACAGGCGACGCCCCAGACCTACAGCATCACAAACGGCTTGCAATCCAATCGTCAATGGCCGTACTTGCTTCTTGCATCAGCCTGTTAAACGCCACCGAGTC
>NZ_RXIU01000263.1 GCF_004217665.1 Candidatus Magnetaquicoccus inordinatus
GTAACTATTCAGGTTCGTGATGGCTCGCCAGCTCTACTCCCATGGGGATGCTGTGCGGATTGGCGCAAAAATGCGCGCCAATTCGCACAGCTTGCTTCCATTAGGCGCTTAAGCCGACGCAAAGAGCGCATCGGCTTAGTTTGAAAAGCGCGCCAAAGGCAAAAGAATTAAAAGCAAAATCCCAGGTATTCCATCCCTGGACCCGGCCAGGGAGGTGCCCTCCATGGACCCGCAATAGTTTTGGGTGGTGAATAGTTACCATCAGACAGCCACTCTGTTGCCCAGGCAGGAGACTGTAATCCCGTGATCTCACCTTGAGCTTTTTATGGCACACAGATACTATGCCACTCTTTGCACCAGAAGAGCAATAACCACTCTTTAACTAATGAAACTGAGGATGCAATCATGTCCACTGTTACCGATTTTCCCGCCGCACTCCGCTATACCCGTGAGCATGAATGGACTCGTGTCCAAGGAACGGAAGTGGAAGTGGGAATCACAGCCTACGCCGCACAACAATTGGGGGATGTGGTCTTTGTCGAGTTGCCACAGGTTGGCACCCGGGTGACAGCCGGTAAACCCTTCGGTGTGGTGGAATCGGTCAAATCGGTTTCCGATCTCTTTGCCCCGCTCACTGGTGAAGTTACTGCGGTCAACCATGAATTGGAAACTGCCCCAGAACGGGTCAACGATTCTCCCTATAATGAGGGTTGGATGATCCGTATTCAACCGGATGAGAGCACAGCAGTGGATAGCTTGTTGACTGCCAACGAATATGCCAACTGGCTCAAACAGGCGGATGCTGCCCATTGACCAAAGGCTTGGCCATCGGCTTGACGCTGGTTGTCGCACTGGATACGGCTGGACAACTGATTTGGAAAGAGGCGGTTATCCATCTGCCTGCTGATGCAGAGGGATGGTATTTGGTTTCAGCAGTGTTCATGCAGCCTTGGTTTTGGTTGGTTGCTGCCATTTTTCTGTTACAATTGCTCAATTGGCTGCATGTTCTGGAAGGGGCGGATTTGAGTTTCGCCCTGCCCATTACCTCATTAAGCTATGTTACAGTCGCTTATTTTTCCCATCTGTGGTTTGCAGAACCATTCGGATTGACCAAGGTGGTGGGGATTGTGTGTGTATTGGTCGGTGTCGGCATGATTGGCAGCGGCAATCCGCAGCAAAATTCACACAGTCAGGAAAAAAGATGAAACCTCAGCTTTTTGCCCTGCTTTTGGTGCTTCTGGCCGCCCTCATCGAAGGTTTTGCACATGTGTGTCTGAAAAAATCGGTTATTGAACGCGCCAAAAAATGGTATTGGTTGACCATCGGCATCCTTGCCTTTGTCATTGAGGCAGGGGTGTATACCATGGCTTTGCAAGAGTTGCCAATCGCATTGGCCTATACATTGGGAGCACTCGCTTTTGTGGCAACAGCTCTCTTTTCTCTGTGGCTGTTGGATGAAAGGATAGTTCGTCGCCAATGGTTGGGATTGGCCTTTATCGTTTTGGGTTGCAGCCTGGTTGCCTGGTAATTCCATCAGCAAAAGGATGATTCATTGTTGCTGATCTCTTTTCAAAAAGATTTTCCCCCCTCTCTCCTTTGTCGGTCTGGAAATAGAGAATGAGCACGCGCATGTTGTTGGATACCGCTACACCACCTGATCGCGCCTTTTTGATTCAAGTCACTCCTGCCGGACGGGATCGGGATTATGCTCTCTTGTTGGCAGCCGAATTGGAACATTTGGCGCAAGGCGCCGGTTTGCAGGTGGTGGGCAGCCGTCTTTTTTCCCATAGACGTGTGATCCCGGCCACATTTCTAGGCAGTGGACTGGTCAACGAGTTGGCGGAAGAGGTGCAGGCGACACAGTCAGCCGTCGTGGTCTTCAACAGCCCTCTGTCAGCAGTACAACAGCGCAACCTGGAGGTCAAACTGAATGCCAAAGTGGTGGATCGTACCGGTTTGATTCTGGAGATCTTTGCTGCCCGGGCCCGTACCCGCGAAGGGCGGCTACAGGTGGAACTGGCCTCGATGCTCTATCAACAATCGCGTCTGGTGCGCTCCTGGACCCATCTGGAGAGACAGCGTGGTGGGGTCGGTATGCGCGGTGGGCCAGGAGAGACCCAAATCGAGGTGGATCGGCGTTTGCTGCGCGAGCGGGTCCATCAATTAAAAAAGCAGTTGACCCAGGTGGAACAGACCCGTGCTTTGCAACGGCAGGCCCGGCGCGAGGTGCCTTTGTTTACTGTGGCTTTGGTTGGCTATACCAATGCCGGTAAATCGACCCTGTTCAACCATCTTTCCGGGGCCCATGTGGAGGCGGTAGATCGCCTCTTTGCCACCCTGGATCCCACCTTGCGCCAGGTGATTTTGCCCGGTGGTGGGCGAATTATTTTGGGCGATACGGTGGGTTTTATCCGTGATCTTCCGCATCAATTGGTTGCGGCTTTTCGCGCCACCCTGGAAGAGGTATTGGAGGCGGATCTGCTGTTGCACATTGTCGATCTTGCCGATCCTGAGTGGGCCGATCAAGAGGCCGCAGTCATGGAGGTATTGCGTGAGCTGTTTCAGGAGCGCGGTGGTGTTGTGGAAAAGAGAATGTTGACCCTTTTCAACAAAATTGATCAGGTGGATGCTCCTGGTCTGTTGGAGCGTTTGCGTGCCCGTCCTGATACCCATTTGCTCTCGGCATTGACTGGCGAGGGGATTCCGGAGCTGTTGCAAATCCTGGAAACACAAGCCAATCACAGCGCTCCCTGTTTTCATCTGCAGTTGCCAGTGTACGAAGGGGCCTTGTTGGCTCGTCTGATCCGCGAAGGGTGCGTTTTGCAAAAAACCGAAGAGGGTGAAACAATTCATCTAGTAGTGACCCTGCCAGTGGCAGTAGCAGGGCGCCTGCGCCGGGAGTTGGAACTGTTTCGTGCCCCGGCAAAATGATGCGAATCGACAAAAAAATTTTCTCCAGCCTCTTGACAGCAACGGAATTAGCCTTACATTAGCACTCAAACCAAGTTGGTGCTAACAACGGAGCAGATGTTCCACAGAACGGGCTCTTGAGATTGTCTATTATTTATTTGTCCGGAAGAGGTTGAAGGAAAACCATGAAGAGCAAAATTCGTCCATTACACGATCGGGTGGTTGTCAAACGCAGCTCTGAAGAGGAGAGAACTGCATCCGGGATTATCATTCCCGATACCGCCAAAGAGAAACCGATTCAGGGGGAGGTGTTGGCCATAGGCAAAGGCGCCATCCTGGAAGATGGTAAAGTGCGCCCTATGGACGTTAAGGTCGGCGATATTGTGTTGTTTGCCAAATATGCGGGAACCGAAGTCAAACTCGACGGCGAAGAGCTGCTCATCATGCGGGAAACCGACATCATGGGTGTGATCAAGGATTGATTGATCCCTGTTCGTTCCGCAATGACGACAGCAAAGTGGCAAAGTGACAACATTCTATAACAGATAAGGTGTGAGCAAAATGGCTGCAAAAGAAGTCAAATTCGGTGAAATTGCCCGGGCAAAAATGTTGATTGGTGTCAATACCCTGGCCAATGCGGTCAAGGTGACCTTGGGTCCCAAAGGACGCAATGTGGTGTTGGATAAATCCTGGGGCGCTCCTCGGGTGACCAAAGATGGTGTCAGCGTCGCCAAAGAGATCGAACTGGAAGATAAATTTGAAAATATGGGCGCACAGATGCTCAAAGAGGTTGCTTCCAAGACCTCAGATGAAGCGGGCGATGGTACCACCACTGCCACCGTGCTGGCCCAGGCACTGATTCGCGAAGGCATGAAGGCTGTGGCCGCTGGCATGAATCCCATGGATCTGAAACGGGGTATGGATAGTGCAGTCGATGCCGTCGTTGCCAACCTGAAAAAATTGGCCAAAGAGGTCACCAACTCCGAAGAGATCTGCCAGGTGGGCACCATCTCCTCCAACAATGATCTGGAAGTTGGCAAAATGATCGCCGAAGCCATGGACAAAGTGGGCAAAGAGGGCGTCATCACTGTCGAAGAGAACAAAGGTCTGGAAACCACCCTGGAAGTGGTGGAAGGTATGCAGTTTGATCGTGGTTATCTCTCCCCCTATTTTGTCACCAACGCCGAAAAAATGTTGGTGGAAATGGATGATCCGCTGATTCTGTTGGTCGAAAAGAAGGTCAGCAATCTGCAGCAGATTCTCCCGGTTCTGGAAGGCGTCGTGCAATCCTCCCG
>NZ_RXIU01000264.1 GCF_004217665.1 Candidatus Magnetaquicoccus inordinatus
TGTGAAACGCCGCACATTTTCAGCAGGGCTTTGCCCTGCACCCACCAGGAGGAGATAATCTCCTCCTGGACCTCCCTAATAATTTTCTGGTTTTCAAATGCGCTTGCCCGGAAAATCGGCAAACAATGATTGAAAACAGAGCAGCAAAAGATGTAGAGTGAAACGGCAGCTCTCTGCACTCTCCTCTTCCAATATACGCATCCCAAGAGTCGGCATGCGTATAGTACGCACACTGCACCTGGGATAAAGCCCCTCTCTGGACCGGTGGATTTTCTCGTGCAACCACCTCTGCATGGCGCAAAACAATTGGCACTGCGACAGCAGAGTTCCGCCCCCTACTTGCCTATTGACCTATACAGGAAACAGATGATCATGAATCCGTTCCTGCAGAGCATGCCATTTCCGCGCCGCCTCTCCCCCCTCTTGCTGGTGGGAGTAATCACCTCTCTGCTCCTGTGGAGTGGTGGCGCCTGGTGGATCACCGGTATGGTTGCCCTGCAACAACTAGAAAAAACAGCAGAACAGGCACAGCAGGAGCTTGACTCCTCTTCGGCAAAGATCGAGTTGGGTATCCGCCGTGGTCTGGCAGTACTGCATGCCGTTCCCGCCGCAGTCGGCCAACATAAACAGTTGCGTCAACAGTTGGCACGCCTCTCGGCGCTGCCCAAAGAGAGCATACCGCCCAGCGAAACCTTGAAACGCTCTCTCTGGAGTGCCGATCCCGAACTGCAGGAACTCAATCTTTGGCTGGAGCGTTTTAACGCCTCTTTGGGCATTACCAGCGCGCTGTGGGTGATCAACACCCAGGGAGAGACCATCGCCGCCAGCAACGCTCGCCAGACAGAGAGTTTTGTCGGCACCAACTTTAGCGACCGGGAATATTTTCAGGAGGCGATGGCGGGTCGTCTGGGCAATCAATATGCTGTAGGCCGACGCACCAATATTCCGGGACTCTTTTTTTCTGCCCCCATCAAGGTCGATGGCGAGCTGTTGGGGGTGGTGGCCAGCAAGGTGGACTTAAGCTTTCTCTCCTCCTGGCTGGAACAGAATGATGCCTTTCTCTCCGACCGGTATGGGGTGATTATTCTGGCGCGCAACAAAAAATGGGAATTGCACACTCTTCCTGATCATAACCTCGGCGCCTTGACTGCAAGCGAGCGCCTCGCCCGTTATAAGCAGAGCGATTTTGACTCACTCCGCATGACCCCCTGGAACGGCCCCTATCCCGGATTTCAGTTGTTGGCAGACAATCCCAACCCGGTGTTGCTGCGCACGCTGCAGATTCCAGAAGAGGAGCTCAGCATCACCGTTGCAACCTCGGTTCCGCTGCTGCTGACAATCAGCGACAATCGGCAGATTTGGTTTTGGTTTTTGCAAACAGTGGGGCTGTTGATGCTGCTGCTGGCACTCTATCGCTGGCAGATGCAGCAGCAGCGTCGGGAGTCGGAACATGCGCTGCGCAGCAGTCAGAGCAAGCTCTCGGCCATTGTGCGCAACAGCCCCATCGGCATTGCCATTTTGCGTCTGCAGGATCTGCAGATCATGGAGGCCAATCCCGCCTTCAGCCAACTCTATGGATGCACGCCCCAGGAGCTCACCGGTCGCCAGGCCAGCCAGCTCCCGCTCTGGCACCACCGGGATGCGGTGGAACAACTGCTGCAACCCCTGAAGCAGGGAGAGCGTGTCCAGGAGTGGGAGGGACATCTGCCGACAGAAACTGCCCAGGAGCGCATCGCCTTATGGAGTGCTGAACCGCTTGATTTTGACTATACCCCCTGTTTTTTGGCCATGGTCATGGAGATCACCCAGCGCAAACAGATGGAAGAGCTGTTGCAGGAGAACAATCGCCATCTGGAGCTGCTGGTTGCAGAACGAACCCATGAGTTGTCGGAGGGGATGGAGCAGTTGCAAAGGGAGATCATCGAACGACAGCGTGCCGAAGAGCGCAATCAACGCGCCTTGCGTGAGCAGCGGATCATCAGTGAACTGCTGCATGTCAATCTGCAACCGGTCACCCTGGAATCTCTGCTGCGCACTGCATTGCAGGGAATTCTCTCCCTGCCGTGGCTGAATCTGCTTACCCAGGGCATTATCTTTTTAAAATCGGAAAAGAGTCATACGTTGCTACCGGTTGTGATTGTGGGCATGGAAAGCAGTCAGATCAACTGCTGCAGTGCACACTGCCAGCCGAGCAACTGCCTGTGTCAGCAGACGTTGCATAGCGGCGCAATGTTGCACTTTTTGGAAAAAAACAGCCCCTATCCCCAGCAGCAACCGCTCTGCGGTACCGCCATAGAGTCGCATCTGCTGTTGCCCATCGCCGGACAAGGAGAGACACTGGGAGTATTGCGACTCTTTCCCAACCCCTTTGCCCCGGCCCATACCAAAGAGGCACTTGATTTTCTCACCACCATGAGCCGCTTGCTTGCCGAAATCATTCTGCGCAAACAGGCGGAGGAGCGTGGACTGCTTGCCGCCAAGGTGTTTGCCATGACCCAAGAGGCGATTATGGTCACCGATAGCAAAAATCGCATCATCGACATCAACCCCGCCTTCAGCAAAATTACCCAATATTCGCGTGAAGAGGCGTTGCGTCAGGATCCTGGCTTCATGAAATCGGGACGGCATGATTATGATTTTTATGCCCAGATGTGGCGAGAGATTTTGCAGCATGGTCATTGGCATGGGGAGATCTGGGACCGGCGCAAGGATGGCGAACTCTATCCCAAATGGCTGACCATCGACACACTGCGCGATGAAGAAGGGGAGATTGTGCAGTGTATAGGCGTTTTCAGTGACATCAGCGAGCTGAAGCTGGCCGAAGACAAGCTGCGTGCCTTGGCCATGCACGACCCTCTCACCGGCCTGGCCAATCGCAATCAATTTTTGCCTGTGCTGGAGCAGGCGGTCAAAAGTGCCAGCCGTTGGCGACGCTCCCTTGCCTTGTTGCTGTTTGATCTGGACCGCTTCAAGGTAGTCAACGACACCCATGGCCATCCCGTCGGAGATCTCTTGTTGCAACAGGTGGCGGCACGGGTACGCGCTTGTCTGCGCGATTCCGACATGGTCGCCCGTTTGGGAGGCGATGAGTTTGCCATTATTGTCGAGCAATCGGCGCATGCGCACCATATCGCCGAGATAGCCCGCAAAGTGGTGGAAAGCCTGGCACAACCATTTTCCCTCAATGGTATAGCAGCCAATATTGCCGCAAGCATGGGGGTGGCCTTTTATCCAGATGATGCCGCCGATGATCAGGAGCTGATACGCAAGGCAGATGCCGCCTCCTACCATGCCAAGCAGCATGGCGGCAACAGTTTTCACTTTTTTTCTCCAGAGATGGAAAAGGATATGCAGGAGCGTTTTCGCTTGGAAAATGATCTGCTGCAGGGGATGAAAGAGGGACGTTTTGTTCTTTATTATCAGCCGCAGATCGACCCGGCCACCCACAAGGTGGGGGGAGTGGAAGCGCTGTTGCGTTTGCACGACAGCAGCGGCGCCCTCAACCTGCCCAGCACATTTTTACGCATAGCCGAAGAGAGTGGTCTGATTGTGCTGTTGGGGGAGTGGGTATTGCGTACCGCCTGTCAGCAGGGCAAATCCTGGCTGGATGCTGGGATCATGCTGCCCAAGCTGGCGGTCAACGTCTCTGGTCGGCAATTCTTGCGCCGTGATTTTTCCAGTATGGTGGCTGGGGTGTTGCAGGAAAGTGGCTTTCCGGCCCACAAACTGGAGTTGGAGTTGACCGAAAGCTTTTTGATTCGCGATATGGCGGTATCACGGAGCATCATGGAGGAGTTGCGTGCCATGGGGATACGTTTGACTCTGGATGATTTTGGCACCGATCACTCCTCCTTTGGCTATCTGCAGCAACTGCCGGTAGATGGCATCAAGCTGCCCAGAGAGTATACAGCAGGCTGTGCACACAACCCGTTCAATGCCAGTTTTTCCTGGGCGGTTTTGGCTTTGGCCGAGCAGAAGGGGATAAAGGTGGTGGTGGAAGGTGTGGAACAGGAGGAGGATATCTCATTTTTCCGAGGTTTATCGGCCAGCCTGGTGCAAGGATTCTATTTTGCCCATCCCATGCCCGGCAACCAACTGCAAGAGCTGCTCAAGGTCGATGGCGAGCTGTTGGGGGTGGTGGCCAGCAAGGTGGACTTAAGCTTTCTCTCCTCCTGGCTGGAACAG
>NZ_RXIU01000265.1 GCF_004217665.1 Candidatus Magnetaquicoccus inordinatus
TCGACGCGTAACCGGGATTCACGCTCCCATCTACGCCCCACCCTATTTGGTTTATCTTGCCCTGAAAAGCAATGGACGCAATCCGGGGGTAACCCTACAGCAATTGCGACTCGCCGCGGCAGACTTCATGAGCTCGGCCCCTCCAGCGCGGCATCGAACCAACTCAACCTTGACCTTTGAAGGGGGTTCGGGACGATACACGGATGAGGATGTGCCCGCAGAAGCAGACTTGGTTTTTCGTCGGGCGGAGTTGGCTTTCTCGGATACCCCATCGGTTGAACCATCGATGCCCCGTATTAGCGCTATGGCGTGGTAGGGGTGCTTTTGGTATATTGGAGGCATGGACGCTTCTCTTCGTTATCAAATCCGTTCGATCGCCAAGACGATTCGCCACTATAACAAAGACTTTAATCTCAAAAAATTCTTATCTGCGGTTCGATACTCCATGGATGCACATCAGGGGCAGACCCGAAAATCAGGGGAGGATTATATTTGGCATCCCATTCGGGTGACCGAGATTCTGGCAGATTATGAGGCTGACGAGAAAACGATTATTGCAGCCATGCTTCACGATATTGTTGAGGATACTCCCATTACGGCCGAGGAGATTCAAGCAACGTTTGGTGAAGATATTGCCCATATCGTTGAAGGGGTAACCAAACTCGGACGTCTCAATTTTTCAAGCGCTGAGGAAGCCAAAGTCGAGAACTTTAGGAAAATGTTTTTGGCCATGGCCAAAGATATCCGAATTATCATTATTAAACTAGCGGATCGCCTCCATAACATGCGAACCCTCAAGTATCTCGAGGAGGATCGCCGAAAACGAATCGCACGCGAGACCCTCGATATTTATGCGCCACTGTCTCATCGCTTAGGGATGTCGAATATCAAGTGGGAGTTGGAGGATTTATGTTTCCGATTTCTCTATGAACAAGATTATCAAAAGTTAAAACAAGAAATCTCGGCCAAACGCGAAGAGCGAGAACAGTATATTCAAAACTTTGTTTCGACGGTAACCCTGTTCCTAAAAGAAGAATCCATCTCGCCGAGGGTAGACGGGCGCCCCAAGCATTTTTGGTCCATTTATAACAAAATGATCAAGCAGCGCACCAGTATCAAAAATTTATATGATTTATATGCGATTCGAATCATCGTTGGGAACGTGAAAGAGTGCTACGCCGCATTAGGAACGGTGCATACCCGATACAAGCCGATTCCGGGCCGGTTCAAGGACTATATCGCCATGCCAAAACAGAATATGTATCAGTCCATTCATACGGTGGTAATTGGCCCGGAAGGAAAACCGGTGGAGGTGCAGATTCGAACGGAGGAGATGCACCGTATCTCGGAATTTGGCATTGCCGCACATTGGCGATACAAAGAAGGCAGAGTGAAAGAGGAGCCGTTCGAAAAGAAAATGGCTTGGCTTCGTGAGTTGGTTGAAGGACATGATGATGTTGATAACAAAGACTACTACGAACATCTCAAAATAGATCTCTTCACCGATGAAATCTTCGTTTTTACGCCAAAAGGCGACGTGTATGAACTGCCCACCGCTGCAACACCGCTGGACTTTGCCTATCGCGTACACTCCGAGATCGGTCACCGCTGTATTGGCGCAAAGGTGAATACGCAAATCGTGAACCTGGATATTCAGCTGACGAATGGCGACATTGTCGAAATCATCACCTCGAATGTCGCGTGCCCCCGATTCTCCTGGCTATCTATCGTCAAAACGTCATCGGCACGAAACAAAATCAAGCAATGGCTCAAGAAAAACACCACCATTTATGCTGAGGAAAAGACGAAGGAAGAAGATGACCGTATTGAGGCGCCTCGAGAAGAAGACCGTTTGGTAAAAACAATAGAGGCGATTCAGGAAGGGAAGACCGAGAAACTAAAACGAAAGAACGCAGGCATTATCGTTCAAGATGGGGACGACGTATTGACCTACCTGAGTCGATGCTGTAATCCGGTTCCGGGCGATGACATCATGGGGTATATCACCAAGGGGCGAGGGATTGCGGTTCATCGAATGGATTGTCATAATTTAAAACATGTCGATCGGGCACGATTGATCCGGGTACAGTGGGACAAGGGGCACAAAGGACATTTCGAGTTAGCGCTGGAGGTTCTGGGCTATGACCGTGTGGGATTGCTCAATGACATTGTGGCAAGGATTGCGGAAATGCGAATCAATATTTTGAACGGCCAGATCCGTACCACCGCATCGGGAAAAGCAGTGGTCAATCTCATCTTGAACATCCTGGACGTATCGATGCTCGAAGGGGTCATTGCCAAACTCAAGATGATCAAGGATGTCATTGAGGTACGGAGGGTAACGAATGGTTGAGTGGTGGGTGATTTTCTTTCAGGCTGCGTTAGTGAACAACGTTGTGCTGATTCGAATGCTGGGAGTTGATGCAGCCGTCGCACCGCGATTTGACTATCGATCCGCCATTGAACTTGGACTTACGCTGATGATCATTATGCCGATTGCCAGTGCCGTCACCTGGCTGATTCAGAAAGGAATCCTCTTGCCTCTTCATGCTGAGTTCTTACAGTTGCTGATCTTTGTGATCACCATGGTTATTCTGATCCCCACGATTCTGCGAGTTCTGGGGACGTATTCGCCGAAGCTGAGAGATCGCTTGCTCCCCTACTTCGGATCGATGGTGATGAATGGTGCGGTGCTGGGTGGGCTTTTGCTCGTGGGGCAGAGCCAATATAATTTCATTGAAGCAATTGGATTTGGGCTGGGTGGCGGATGTGGTGTGATGCTTGTGCTGTTCATGATGGCCGGAATTCAGGAGCGCTTGGCTGAGGCTGAAATTCCAAAATACTTTCAAGGCTATCCGATTCTGTTTATTGCTGCCGGGATGTTGGCGCTGTCATTTTCTGTTTTTTCATTTTTCTGATCCAACCGGGGTCTCTCGCACGATAACAATATTAGTGCGTTCCAAAGACATCTAGTCAAATAGTCAGAAAAAGGAGATAAAAATGGCTGAAACTCAACAAGTATCTGGGTACTTTAATCCTGTCACAACACAACAATTCTCACAGAACAACCCTCTCGCAAGGGAGGTTGTTTCGATTCTTTTAAAAAACAAACCCTTTTCCTATGAGCTGATCGAAAAGGGGTTTTTGGCCCCAGACGGAAAAACCATCATCAACCCCATTGACCTTCAACGGTTAATCGGTGAAGCCATGAAGGCCACGCGTCAAGACGTGGGTGATCCCGCCAAACTTGTGGCCCAGAAGGTGATGCACATGCTCGGGGCATCCGAAGTGGATACAGCAGGTATTCCCCCGCAAGCCTACGATGCGCCACTGGGGACACAGCCTATTCGGGGACAAAACCGCGTAGCCTATATGCGAATGTCAAATGTGGATTTCCGTCACGGGTTAATGCTAGGCGGAATCGGTACCGGTGGGATTGAGCGAACACCGCAAGGTTCATTTCGCCGGGTGGGCATGACCACCGTTCGACAAAATGTGGAAGATACGCAAAATCAGAACCAAGCCAGCCAAATGCATCTCTTTATGAAAACACCCTCTCGCACCTTCTCGTCGGTACTCAATACCGATGCCAATCGAGATACCACCAAGCTGACCGATTGGAAATGGGATTTGGCTGCAGACCAGGGAAGCTATCATGCGCTTTATCCACGAGAATGGCATGTCTATGAGGGAGAAGCCTTGCCGGGAAAGGTGAGCGTAAACAGCTTCTCACCCGTTATCAAGGGGAATTATCGGGAAAGCTCGCTCCCGGTTGTGGTCTATAAGGTGACCCTGAAAAACACGTCCACTGAGCCCATGGATGCGGCCTTTATGATGAGCATGCAAAATATCGTGGGCTGGGAGCCCCATTCAATGGCCAATACTTGGGATGGGGCGGTGTCCAAAGAGGTTGATCGCCAGAATGCGCTGGGAATTCATCATGTGACGGATCCCAAGGCCATCAAGGACTATGAAGCAAAAAAGGCAGTGGGCGAGAAATCCTGTCACAACACAACAATTCTCACAGAACAACCCTCTCGCAAGGGAGGTTGTTTCGATTCTTTTAAAAAACAA
>NZ_RXIU01000266.1 GCF_004217665.1 Candidatus Magnetaquicoccus inordinatus
AGAGCTGGCGAACCAGCACGAACCTGATTAGTTACGTTTGCTGCACACCTCTTCTTATGGAGGCTCTTTCCTAACGGGAAGCCCTATCGGCAGGGTAGTCCTGGCACACTCTGTTCCTGCAGGGATGTCGCTCATGGGACACTCCTTTGTTTGGCGTCGCTCGTAGAACAGCTTTCCCTCCTGGATAATGGTCTGCCGCCGCTGAACAGGAGCCATATGCTCCAGAATGGTGAGATCCAGAGTATACGGCAGCAGCAAATCATCCAGTTGCCAAGCAATTGCCGTAAGGTGCTCATGAGTCAAAGTGTCGCCACACAAAGCCAAGTCGATGTCTGATCCAGGTTTGAAGTCACCACGGGCGCGGGAGCCATACAACAAAGCCCTTGCGACAGCCGGAAAACGTGCCAGAACAGCCTGCACAGCTTCCACGCTCTCCGCACTCAACCCATGATTCACCGATCACTCTCCTGCTGCTTGCTGAAGCTGGATAAAGCGTGCGGCCAACTCTTGGAAAGCAGGGTAGTAGCTTCCTGCAATGGCATCCGCTATGGTCTGTGCCCGGCTTTGTTCATAGGTGTGAGAGGTCAGATTGCGATCGGCAATCATCTGCATCCACAGCTCGCCCTGGGTAATCAACCCATTCTTGAAGGCGCTGCGAGTGGCATCACGGGAGCCAATCAGTCCAAAAACTCCTTGATATTCCAGATAATCCTTGAGCAGTTTCCAGGCCAGTTCATGGGTATATTCAAAGCCCTGGATCAACCCCTGTTGCTCCAGTTGTGACAAGGGCCGCTCACTGGCCAAAGCCATGGCCGCATCGAGAGTTTGCAGTGCTCTCTGAAAGTTTTCCAAGCGCTGCTGCCACCGCATCGTTTGCATCTTCCACTCCTTTTAACTCTCATCATGATTCTGCTATCTTGTCAGAGCAAAGAAAATCCTGCAATCCGAAATCTCCTGCCAGTTGCCATACCAACGCATCTCCGCTGGGTTGCGTAGTGGGGAAAGTTGCTTTTCTTGTTGACTTTGGGTCTGTTTTGTATTATGTGCAGAAAAGTCATTGCTGTTTTTGATAACATAATGCATTCTGTGCGATGGTTGTTCTTCAACAGCGTATAAGCATAAACATCTTTAGCCTGGTCAGGAAATTAGCATATGTCATTAATATCCTTTGAAGCCTCCATGGGTTCCCTGAAGCTTCAAGAAACCTCCTTCAAGCAACTCACTTTGCTGGTTGGTGTTTCTGGCGTGGGCAAGACAAAAATTCTTGATCTGTTTCGTCGTGTGCGCCAGGTCGGCTTATATGGTGCAGATAAAGCGCCTAGCTTAATCTGGAAAGTTAAATTTAATTTGGATGATAAAATATATTTGTGGGAGGGCAAAATATCCCAGAAAAAAAAGAAGAGGCCATTTATTAAGTCATCTTCGAGTAGAGATAATAGCGACAGCGATACCGTTATTCTCTTTGAACAAGTTGCCATCAACGGAGAGGAAGTGATATATAGAGATTTTAATGAAGATGTATTTAGATATAATGGCAATATTTTGCCAAAATTAAAATGGTCTGAAAGTGCTGTAACTTTGTTGGCTGAAGAGAATACCATCTCTCCGCTAAATAGAGCTCTACAAGGGATTATCGTCAGTGACAGCGATCCTGATTGGAGTTTTGAGCTTTGTGTAGATGATTTTTCTCTCTCAGACTCCTTTATTGAGTTGCAAGCGAAAAAAAATGAACCACTTATTTACAGGATAAAAGAGCTGCAAGATAATTTTTCAGAGCGGTTTGATAGTATAGTTCGGGATTATTTAGATGTCTTTCCTTTTATAGAACAGATAAAAATTGTTAGTGCAAAGGAGTATTTCTCGAAAAAAGTTAAAGGATCTTTGGACTATTGGGTAATTGCAGTAAAAGAAAAAGATGTAAATGACTGGATAGATGGACCAGACCTATCTGCAGGCATGCTCAGAACATTGAAAATGTTTTTTGAATTATACCTTGCACCAAAAGGTTCCATTTTTTTGATCGATGAGTTTGAAAATAATCTTGGTGTCAACTGTCTGTCACAGGTGGCAGATCTGGTGCGGATGCGGGCAGGAGAGATTCAGTTTATTTTGACCAGTCATCATCCCTATGTGATCAACAACATTCCCTGGACCGATTGGAAAGTGGTCACCCGATCCGGTGGCGTGATTACGGCCACAGATGCTACCGAGATTCCAGAGTTGCAAAGCAAATCGGCTTTGGAACGCTTCCGTCTCTTGATCAACTCCGATGTCTATCAAGAGGGGATTTCATGAACTTATACTTTATCGTCGAAGGTAGACGGACAGAGAAAAGAGTATATAAATCATGGATCCCAATCATTTTTCCTGGTCTTGAGCCAGTGAACAAGTTTAGCGATTTGGGAGGTAACCATTTTTATATTATCTCCTCGGAAGGCTACCCGCCGTGTGAACAGTTTATTGCCGATGCGGTAAAAGAGTTGGAGCTCAATAGCCAAATCACCATCGATCATCTGTTTTTCTGTTTTGATGCCGATGAGGAGGGTACGGATGTACGCCGAGAGTCGATTGAAAAAATTCTTGCCCCTGTTCAACAGCTTTTGACCCCGGTGCATTATTCCATCATTGTGCAGAACAGATGTATAGAATCATGGTTTTTGGGTAACCAGAAAATTTTTACACAATCTCCTGCTGCAAGTGATTTTCTTGCATGTCTGGAGCACTATTCCGTCCTTGATAACGATCCTGAACTGCTAGAAAAACCAGATGGTTATCAAGGCACCTATGCTAATTGCCACTCAATTTATTTAATAAAAGCAATGAAAAATAGCGGTCTTAGGTATTCTAAAACAAATCCAGGAGCTGTACAACAAGACCATTTTCTGCAAGAGATTATCAAGAGAGCCAGAGCAACAGATCATTTGCAAAGCATGAAATTTTTTCTGGATGTTTGTTGCCGTCTTGGCGCCAAATGCTAAAATGGTTGGCTCACTCTTCCGCATGGCTCAGTAGGCTTGGGGGCGTGTAGTTGCCTCTGCCGGTTTTGTTGCTCTACAAAGAGCGCTGACTCTGCGACAATGTTGTGACAGTGAGCCAGCCTGTTACCCCTCATCCCCGCAAGCCTGCCATTTGCTCGTCAATTATCTGACGACAGCCGGAGAATCAAGCCATGAGTATCGGCAAAGCTGCAGCAATTTTGTCACTCCTCTCCCAGGAAAAAGGGATGCGTCTGCTCTCCTATGTGGAAGAGCAGGATGAAGGGCTGGCGCGACAAATTCGTGACCAGATGCTCCTGTTCAGCGATTTGCTCGCCGTCGATGAACGCGGCCTGCAAAATTTATTGCGCGAAACCGAACAAGAGCTCTGGGTCGTCGCCCTCAAAGGGGCTGAATGGCCGCTGGTGGAACGCATCCTCGATAATCTTACCCCCCGCGCCGCCGATGCCCTGCGCGAAGCCATGGTCGAAATCGGCCCTGTGCAACGCCAACGCATCCATGCCGCCAGACAAACCATCCTGCAACAAGCCCTGGCCCTGCAAGCACGCGGTCAATTATGGTTTCGCGGCAAAGGAAGAGATCATGAAGTGATTTTTTAACTGCCACACGCTCCCAGCGCCCGGCGGGTTTGCACGCACGGAAATAGACAGAACTGAAAGTATGAAATATTGTAACTATTCAGGTTCGTGCTGGCTCGCCAGCTCTACCCCCATGGGGATGCTGTGGGCATTGGCGCAAAAAATGCGCGCCAATACCCACAGCTTGCTTCCATTAGGCGCGCTGCGCCGACGCAAAGAGCGCGTCGGCTTAGTTTGAAAAGCGCGCCAAAGGCAAAAGATTAAAGGATTAAAAGCAAAATCCCAGGGATTCCATCCCTGGACCCGGCCAGGGAGGTGCCCTCAATGCCATTAACTTAAGCCGTTACGTGTGGGGCTTATAAGCTGGCCGAACGCGAACCCCTGTCCCAAGCCTCTTTTTACGGTTATAACATCTATTTAAACGCATGGCATTACAATAGCTCGCCATGCTTTTTGTAAGTCGTTGTACCCAAATAAGCGGATTGGTTGC
>NZ_RXIU01000267.1 GCF_004217665.1 Candidatus Magnetaquicoccus inordinatus
AAAAGCTTGCTATTTCCGCTCATTGCCACGAATTTTGTCCCACGGGGACGAGGGAATATCTGGAACTGCTGGCCACCACCTCTCCTGAACCTTACCAGAAGAGGGTCAGCAAGGCCGCCCTCACTCTGCTGCAGCGGTTGGGGGGCAATGCCGTGTGAGCAGCAGCGGGGCTGTTTTCCTGGGCGCGTCAGGCAATGGCAGGAAGCCCTTTCTGGGCGACCAGGGACAAGAGCTTCAAGGACGGCCCGGAGGGCTTTTTGGTGCCCCGTTCCCACCGGGAGATGGATGCCTTTGAGACGTTGAAATAGTTGGCGAAAATTTCCTGACTGACCTGAGACTGCTCACGCAGTCGACGAATCTCCCCCGGTGTGAATTCCTGCACCGCAGTCAGACATACCTCGTCGAATTCATGCATGGTCTGCCTGTCGACGGCTCCGGCCTCACACATTTCGGAGAGGGTCTGATGAATCGCCTCCATCGCGTCGCTTTTGTACAGTGGACGTTTGCTCATGGCATTTTACCTCCTGATATGTGCCTCTTCTGATAAAATCGGCCAGTGCTGCATCGGACAGGGCGAACACAATATCCGCCATCTTTTTGAACGCTTTTTCCTCGAAATCGTTGATATTATTTCTGTCGTTCTTCGGGAACCCATAGACGAAAAATGCCTTGTCTCCCCGACGAAAGAGAATGATACTGCGGTACCCTCCCGATTTTCCAGCACCCTCCCTGGCAATGCGCTGTTTGATAACATTGCCTCCATAATCGGCATCCACCTGTCCGGCCTCTGCAGCCCAAACAGCTTCGCACAGAAGGATATCGCTGATATGTTCCTGTCTGGCAAACTTGACAAACCACCTAGTTTTGAAAATGTGCATGATGTCTTGTTTCGGATACGGTAAGGAACATGCTCAATGATATGAAACTCAGTTCTATATTTCAAGGGCTTTCTTCCCCTAGTTCGGCACGTTGCGCCCCCGGCTACCTTTCCGTCGACCGGCTAAATCGACACGCCGGATACTGGTTGCACCCCAAAAACGGCTGGTCCTTGTTTTTTCCCCGGTGGGCCGTGCGGGTGACCAGTTGGCCTTTTTTGCACAGGGGACAGGGGGCTCCCACCCCGGTCGGGTCGCTGATCGCCGCTCCGGCAGTTCCTGGCAGGGTCCCCCGGCAGGCGGGATAACCGGAACAGCCCCAAAACTCCCCCTGGGCACTTCGCCGCTGCCGCATGGGCCGGCCACACTGGGGACAGGCCGGGGAGGCAGAGCCCTCTGCGACCACCGCAGGTGACGACAAGCCTATCGACCGCTCCAGCGGACTCCTCCGCTTGACCTGCTCGGTCAGACGGGTCACCCACAGCTCCACCTTGGCCTGAAACTCCGCCAACGAACCCTGACCCTGGGCAATATCATCCAGAGCCTGCTCCCAGACAGCCGTGGTGGCCGGGTCGGTGACACTGTGAGGCAGCAAATCCACCAACATCCGACCCGTCTCCGTGCTGACCAGATTTTTTTTCCCCTCCTTGGCCAGCAACTCCCGTTTCAACAAGTTTTCTATGATCGCTGCACGGGTCGCCTCGGTGCCAATCCCCGCCGTCTCCCGCAAAATCTGCTTGAGACGGGGATTCTCCACCCCCCGGCCCACCTGTTTCATGGCCTGAATCAACGTGCCATCGGTAAACCGGTTGGGGGGCTGGGTCCGCTTTTCCGCCACCTAAGAGAACAGGCCTCTTTTCCGGAGGAGAAAATGTCCTACCTGAAGGATGTCGGGTTTCCCCTGGAGCAGCGAGAACAGCCTGCAGTCCGGTGTTGGAACAAGCAGGAGGAGGTTCATATTCCCGACTATCAACGTTCCGACGACAAAAAGGAGATCCTGGCCTGTGGATTGTTTCCAAAGGTTGATGCCCCTGAAGCATTGTACGCATGGTTTGAGCACGGGTTTGCCTCTGTTCTGGTGTTGCCCGTGGGGCATCGAGAGCGGATGATTGGGGTGTTGTGTCTTCATGGAGCAACGGCCTATCAGTTTGACGCCGATCGGGTGGCGGCTGCACGGGCACTGTTGCAGCGGGTCCGGTGGTTTCTGGAGGCGGTCAAAGAGCGTGAGCAGCAACGTCTCTGGGAACTTGCCTTTGTCCATGAATTTCGCTCGGATCTGGTTCCCGTCAGACGTAATATTCTAGCTGCGTTGGAGGAGAAAAACGTAGATCCCGAAGGATTGCGGACGGCCTTGGCCTACCTGGGCCGTCTTCATGATCTCACGGGCTATTTTATGCGGTTGCAAATGGGTGGTGCCCAGGACAAGGAAGGAGAAAACTCCTTTTTCTCTCCCGGTTCTCTGGTGTGGGACGCCCTGGAACGGGCCCAACGTATTCACCAGGATGTCGATGCCCGGTTGACGGTAACCACGCCCAGGGATGATTCCATCTGGGAGAGGTCGTTGGCTGGTCGGGGAGAGGTGTTTGGACGGGTGGTGCGATGTCTGGCGGATAACGCCTACCAGCATAGCCATGGGGAGAGACCCAATATCGTTGTGACGGCCTATGTGGAAGAGGAGTTGTGGATGTTGACCCTTGTCAACCCCGGACAGATGTCTGCCGAGGCCGACCGGTTGAAATTCACTGCCTATCAAAAATCCCAGGACTCCAAAGGGGGATCCCATGTGGCCCTGGCCTCCAACAGGGTGTGGATTGAAATATACGGTGGGAGTATCGCGTTGGACAATGTCATGGAGGGAGGAGAGCCTCGAGTTCAGGCCACGCTGCGTTGGCCACTGGCTGTATTCAAGGGAGAGGAGAAAACCAATGATGACTGATACTGAAATAAGAGTAGTGCTGAACGGGAAACGCATTCTTTTTGTTGATGATACACCCAGAACTCTGGCTCCCATTCCCGGAGATTTGGCCAAAAAATATGGTGTCTCCTGCGATATCGTCAAGGAGTTGGCAACTGCCCGACAGAGGATGGAAAACAGGGACCCACCGGCGCATGCTGTTGTGTTGGACCTCAATATGAATGCGACCGCTGCCGATCGGAAGGGGTTTAATACCGGTCTCAAAGTGACCCATATGAATGACGGCCAACTTTTGGGTGTGTGGCTGGCGGAGAAAAAGATTCCCTACTTGTACCTGACCGCTGTGCAAGAGGCCTTTGATTATCAATTGCCTGGGCAAGAAAATCCGGTCATTCTTTCCAAGTTTACTGTCTCATTGGGGCAACTGGCTGGGGAACTGGCGAAACTGTTAATTCCTGGTTTGTAAACATTATCAGATTCTTGGTGAACGCGGTTCACGTCTTTGGCGCAGAGACAAGGAGACAGTTTTTGTGAATAATTTCTTCTCGCCCGATTTCATTAAAAGTTTTGCAGATTTTTGGAAAATCTTTCCCTCTACAGAGTTGAGGGGCGCGCTGTTCGTTTTTTTGTTGGTGATGGGTGGGCTTTTGTTGAAATTCGCCAGATACAGTAACCGACACCGACCGCATGTTTTTAGATGGAATTTCGTTGTTGCTTTGTTTTTTGGTGCGTCCGCTTATCTCGCAATGCCGTTGGCAACTGGAACGTACATCCAACAGACTGGCCAACAACAAAACAAGCAGGCCAATCTTCCGGGCAGCCAGCCATCTAACAATATGCTTCCAGTGGATAGTTCGCTCTCTCCCAATGTATTATTGGCACTGGTGGCAATGACATTGACTTTTATGAGTGGCTTTGCCTTAAAAACATCACGGGATGCTCTTACAGATATCCGGGATCTCAAAGAAGATATTAATGATCAGGTGGACCAGGAAAAACGTTTCCGTGCTCAAATTCGCTTGCATATGCGCATCGTGACCCGCTTGCAAGAGTTGCATTTTCTGATTTCTTCCGGCGATGGCGATTACAGTCTTCGACCTGAAATGGTGGCACTGGAATACTGGCGGGAGTTTGTCGCCACTTCTGATTCGTTGGTTCTGTCCAATGTAATGGAAAAGCTTGCTATTTCCGCTCATTGCCACGAATTTTGTCCCACGGGGACGAGGGAATATCTGGAACTGCTGGCCACC
>NZ_RXIU01000268.1 GCF_004217665.1 Candidatus Magnetaquicoccus inordinatus
ATCCGCTGTTCTCCTGGAACTTTCCGCCTTGGGCTTCGGAGCCGATATGCTTATCGATTTCCGTAAGGCACTTCACCGCCCAAACGGTATTTTGCTCGTGACTGGGCCCACGGGCAGTGGCAAAACGACTACCCTTTACGCTGCGCTGTCCGAACTTAATTCTCCAGAAAAAAAGATACTCACCATCGAGGATCCTATTGAATACGAATTGAAAGGTATCAATCAGGTTGAGGTAAAGCCACAGATTGAACTAACCTTTGCCAGAGCCTTGCGCTCATTTCTACGACAGGATCCAGATATTATCATGGTGGGTGAAATCCGCGATGCCGAATCGGCTAAGATTGCTGTCGAATCAGCTTTGACCGGCCATCTGGTTCTTTCCACTCTTCATACCAACAGTGCTGCAGCTACCATTACTCGTCTCCTGGAAATGGGCATTAAGGATTATCTACTGACATCTACCCTGGTTGGAGTTCTGGCGCAACGATTGGTGCGCAGAATCTGTACAGCATGTCGCGAACCCTACCAGCTTGAAGATTCACTGGCCAGGGAATATGGGCTGAAAGCCCTTGTTCCTGAAGGAGACGTGACTATTTTTCGTGGACGCGGATGTAAGGCCTGCCACGAATCGGGCTATCGTGGGCGAACTAACATTGGCGAGTTTCTTTTGCCTTCAGAAAGCATAACCTCCATCATTCTCCGAAGCGGGGAGGCAGGCGAGATTGAACGAGCTGCGGTGCAGGGTGGTATGCGTACCCTCTATCTGGATGGTCTAAAAAAGATCTTGGAAGGGGTGACATCTTTGGAAGAAGTTGTTCGAACGGCTTACAGACAATCAACCTAAACGCTTGGGGTTCGTTAACTTGCCCATATACGTCTACAAAGCGGTCAAACTTGGTAGTCGGGAAATAGTTGCCGATCAAGTTGTGGCTGCGGACCGATTTGCCGCAGCCCGGCAGTTGCGGGAGAAAGGGCTGACACCCTTGACTATTCAGGATGCCAAAAGGGGTACCTTTGGACTCGTTTCGGTAATTCGCAAATCGGGTCTTGAAAGCGACGATCTGATCTATCTTTCCCGCGAGTTGGCTACATTGGTTGATGCAGGAATGGATGTTGGACGCGCCATCCGGTTGATGGCTGAACTGTCGGACAATCCGAGGCTTGGTAAATCGCTTCGGTTGGTCATGGAACGCATCCATGACGGAGACACACTTTCTAAAGCTCTGGAAAGCCAGCCAGAGAATTATCCGCCACTTTTCGTCAACATGGTACGGGCTGGTGAAGTAGGGGGTAATCTGGCTATGGCGTTAGGAGAGCTTTCCAGCTTTCTGGAACGAGCCGAGGAGATACGTTCAAAAACAAAATCTGCCTTGGTCTATCCGTACATCATGCTCTTCATGATGGGTGGTTCCCTGGCGGTACTTTTCGGCATGGTTCTTCCCCAGTTCGAACCTTTGTTCAAGGATGCTGGAGATAAGCTACCCTTTTTGACCCAAATTTTGATGGGTATTAGCCACGGCTTTCGCAATTATGGCAAAGTAGGGTTTGTCCTGTTCCTGCTTATTTTTCTTGGGGGGCGAGTGTTGTTTAGGCAGCCGAAGATTCGTAAAAAATGGCACCTTATCCTGTTGAATAGCTCCCTAGTGGGCGATGTCATCGTCAAGTTTGAGGTGGCTAGATTCAGTAGGACCTTTGCTACGTTGATGAAAAACGGGGTCGAGACCATGAAGGCTATGAGTATGTCGATAGCTACAATGGGTAATCTGGTGTTGGCTGAAGCCATGCTGGAAGTACAGAAAGGCCTGAGTATGGGAGATGGGTTATCGAAAGCTCTAGAAAAGAAGGGAATTTTTCCGAGTCGAGTAATCCAACTACTACGCATCGGTGAGGAAACGGGCCAGTTGAACGAAATGCTGGAACGTATCGGTAGTATCTACGAAAAAGAGGTTGAAAGGGGTGTTGCTCGTTTGATGGCCCTTCTTACTCCGGCCATCACCATTGGATTGGGAATATTAGTGGCCTTGATCGTTGCTTCAATCCTGATTACCGTATTGAGTGTAAATAAACTCGCTTTCTAGGGGATAGCTTATGCCTTGTATCTATGGGAAAACGGCGGTACGCTCAGATTTTGGTTTCACTCTGATTGAGTTGCTGGTCGTGCTGATGATTCTCGGCCTGCTGGTTACTCTGGCAGCTCCGGCTCTCCTTGGTACGCTGGGGGGAGCCCAGGGCGACGCGGCGGCAGTACAGATCGAGAACATCTCCTCGAAGCTTGATGTTTTCCGGTTGAACATCGGTCGCTATCCTACCCAAGAGGAAGGGCTGAAGGCACTATTGGAAGCTCCATCTGCTGTCGGTGGTAAGTGGAAAGGCCCTTATGTCAAGGAGAGCATGCTGACGGATCCCTGGGGCAGGCCTTATGTCTATGTTTTTCCAGGTAAACATGGCAGTAAGTTCGATCTCTCTTCCCTGGGAGCCGATGGTCAGGAGGGTGGTGAGGGTGAAAACAAGGATATCACCAGCTGGAAAAAACCCTGACAAGGGTGGCTACACGCTTATTGAACTGATGGTAACTCTGGCTATTCTTAGTCTCTTAGCTAGCCTGACCCCAATGACCATGGAGGCAGCGTTGCCTTCCTTACGGCTTGAATCGACTTTCCGGGAAGGTGCAGCTCTGATGCGGTTTGCCCGAAGCCAAGCAGTCTTTTCCCATCGGGAAGTGTGGGTGCTGCTCGATCGAAATACCAACCTCATCGGTGGTGGCAGTTTGGATAGGACGGTAAACTGTCCACCTGAAATGGAGCTAGCTTTCACGGTAGCGGAGTTGGAAAAACGGAACGAAAACCAGGGAGGCATCCGCTTTTTCCCGAACGGTAGTTCTAATTCTGGGCCTTTATATTTGGGAGCTAGCCCCCAGCATGGTAGATATAACCACTGCAGTAGAGCGAAAATTGATTATTTCTTGTTTTACAATAGGGCCTTGCAAGATAGCGAATTAGCGTTAATAAAATAAGCGTGAAAATTTTTGGAAAGGTGTTTTGAATGCAAATCTGTTATCAGTTTTTTGCTCTTTTTTTTGAGTGTGTTATATAATGACTTATGGATGTAGTCAGGGTATCAGTCTCTCCGTTTTTTTTCAATTAATGGGTGAATGGCTAATTCATCACGGACAGTTGGACTCGACTGGTATGGATAGAGCTATGCGACATCACGATGCTGGAACGAGTCGATTCGATCAGGCGTTAGTCAAGCTCGGGTTGGTCAATGACAAGGATCTGGCCAACGTCAAGGCCCAGCTTTTGGGGCTGCCCCTTGTGCAGGCTGGGGAATATCCTGTTACCCCCGTTTTAGATGGAGTAGTTAATAGCAGTTTTTTCCTGGAAAACCATATTGTACCGCTATGCGAGGCTCCGCACGGACTACAGGTCGCTGTGGCCGATCCACTAGATACGTTCAGTTTGCAAGCTCTTAAGTTGCGCTATGGAAAACCTATTTTTCCAAAGGTTGGAGTTCCTGCCGAAATTGAAGCTGCTTTGAAACTGCAGTTTCCGGGAATTCAAAACAGTTCTGGAGAAGCAAGTATCGTCTCTGATGATGATCTTGAACGTCTTAAGGATCAGGCCGCTGAAGGGCCAGTTATCAAGTTGGTCGAACAATTGATCGAAAGGGCCGTAGAGTTCGTTTCTTCCGATATTCACGTTGAACCGTTTGAAGATGTGTTACGTGTGCGTTTCCGCAGAGACGGATTGCTTACTGATGAAGAGACTTTTCCAAAAAATCAGGCTGCACCTGTTATTTCTCGAATCAAGATCATCGCTAGGCTTGATTTTGCTGAACGACGCCTACCCCAGGACGGTCGTATCCGTATGGCTGTACGTGGTAAGCTAGTTGATTTTCGCGTTTCTACCACCCCGACACTTTATGGGGAGTCGGTGGTATTGCGCATACTCGACAAATCCGCTGTTCTCCTGGAACTTTCCGCCTTGGGCTTCGGAGCCGATATGCTTATCGATTTCCGTAAGGCACTTCACC
>NZ_RXIU01000269.1 GCF_004217665.1 Candidatus Magnetaquicoccus inordinatus
ATTGGTGAAAGCTCCCCGCACATGTCCGAACAACTCACTCTCAATCAATCCCTCCGGAAGAGCTGAACAGTTGACTACCACAAAAGGATGCTGACGTCGGCAACCCGTTTCATGCAAGGCCAGCGCCGCCAACTCTTTGCCAGTACCGGTTTCGCCAGTGATCAAAGCCGTGGAGTCTACTTCGGCAAGGCGCTCGATCAATTCATAGACATCCTGCATGGGACGACTCTCCCCAATCAGGCCATGCCAACCTTTTCTGGTTTTACACTCCCGTTCCAATCTGGCCAGCCGACTTTCATCACGCACCACCAAAATGACCCCCAGCCTGCCACTCAACGGATCATCAAAAAGAGAAGCAGTACAATTCAAGGTGCGGTCCACATTGTTTTCATTGAGTGTGACCAAACAAACCACTCGTTTGCCTGTACCTTGCGCCACAGCCTGATGCAAAAGAGAGTCGATCGAAGGAAAAAAACGGGGCATTTTTTCCCGCAGCAGTTGGTTCATGCACGAGGGATCAATGCCCAGCAGTTTGCTGGCTGCTTCATTGAATTGCACGATGCGCCACTCATCATCCATGGCGATGATGGCATCATCCACTCCCCGAAACACCGCCTGCAAACGATTGCTCACCATCTCGCGTTCGGCACACAAAAATCCATATTGCAAAGCATGATGGATGGTATGCCTGATAACGTCTGCCGTGACAGGTTTGATCAGATAATCAAAAGCCCCTTCTCGCAACGCTATTTGCAACGATTGTACATCGGCAGTGTCAGTCATCATCACAACTTGAGTCGTTGCATATTTGCTTTTGATTTCCGAAAGCAACTGCAATCCGGATCCATCAGGAAGAACAAGCTCGGCAATAACCAGGGAATAGTGACTGTTGCGCAGACATTGCAAAGCGTTTTTTATCGAACCAATAGTTTTTATATCATATTTATTAGATGAATAAATATCAGTACCCCATTGTAAAACATTAATATCATTTACAACGATAAGCACTTGCTCTTTCACTGATTTCTCCTCGTGTTTCAAACTTGGTTTGAACTGAGATGTTTCATACTACCACACGTTGCAAATGAAACGGCAAAAAATAATCCACATATAAATAAATATTCATCAATGCAAAATATGCAGTTATAATTTACATCCATTATATATAATAAAGATAATTAATACAGACTGTTGACAGATATAAATAATCAATTTGCGCGTTGTTATATTTTTTGCACAAACAGGTCTCTGTTTGTCATAATCTTACATAACTTGCAAAATAATAATAACAGGCAATCGTTTGTTGGCATCATCTATGCTTTGATTATCGATAACAGAATATGCGCCAGAGAACTCATGGAGAATCTGTACCGGATACACCAGTTGATCATACCTTGCTGCGCATGCACGATTCATACATTTCACAATCCTTCCGGTTGGCTTTGTCTGACTGGAGCAAACGATGGTCAAAGCCTGTTGTGCAATATAACTGAAATTTTTCAACACCGTGCAACAAGAGAATGGAGATCAGCATGTCAAAAAATAATGGCAAAGAGAGTTCAAAAAGCAGTCAGGATAATGGCAAGGGAAATGGCAAAAAACACCACCCCATCAGCAGTAAAAAGCATATTGCCATTCCCATCCGCGAGGAGGACACTGTGACATTAAATGCCACCATTGCGATCCAATCGCCCAATGTGGAAAGGCAAGCTCCCGAAGTGATCATCGCCAAAGCGCCGACAAAAAGCCGCGCCCAGCGCAAAAAGTCGCAAAACAAACGCCTGGATCCCATTACAGTGCAAGCCGATACCGGCTTGGCCGCAGCACCCTCCTCCCCTGCACTGTAATATACAGTCGTCAAACAGTCTGATTCTGCTTTTCAGACGCGCTTTGCCACAGGCCGAAGCATGTTTTGCTTCGGCGCAGTGCGCCTGTACCGCCGCAAACACACTATTGTGCCAGAGTGCACTGTGCCTGTTTTACTGGATTAAAACAAGCAAGAAACACTTCACGGAAGAATGGATTAGAGTTATCATGAATTCCATATTGATAGTTGAAAAAGAGCCGCAGAACATCCATGATTGTTACATAATAAACAATGATCAGTGTAATGGTTATGAGCATGATCTGCTCGTTGCCGACACACCTGGTAAAGCCATTTTTTTGTGCATGCTTTGGCAACCAGTGGAAATAATAGTCAACAGTGCCTCCGCCGCAGAAATGATCCATCTGCAGTGGATGATCGACTACAACCGTCGTCGGAGACAATCGGCTATCCCTTTCCTCGCTGCTTTGCTGATGGACTCCTGCCGCGACAGGCAACGCACAAGTCACCAAAGGGCGTAAGAGAATACCGGGCACAGACGCAAAGAGTGACTGCTACTCTTGCGATCAATCCAGAGAGGTCGGCATGGTGTCTATTGATAACTCCGATGAGCGCAAACCGGGAGCGCTCCTCACCCTGCATGACATCAGCATCCGCAAGGTTGCTGATGCACTTCTGCTCACCAGCAAACAACAGTTGGAGTTGCAGGTGGCCTGCATCAATCGCATCCAGAGCCTCTTTATCGCCGAATCCGACCGCAAGGATACCTTTGATTACATGCTGTGGGAAATTATTCGGCTGACCTCAAGCCGTTTTGGTTTTATCGCTGAGGTGGTGCAGGATGATCAAGGCACTGCCGCGCTGCAAATGTTGGCCATGTCAAATATTGCCTGGCATGACCAGGAAGCAGCCGATGCGAGGGACGACAACAGACAGATGGCCCGTTTTTCCAGCATACGTGGTCTGCACATGGAGGCTCTCTTGAGTGGTCGCTCGGTAATTGCCAATGATCCCGGCAACGATCCCAGAAGATGCGGGTTACCACCTGGACACCCTCCGATAGAGAGTTTTTTTGGCATGCCGGTTAAAGAGAGGGGCAAGATTGTCGGTGTGCTGGGCATTGCCAATCGACCAGGCGGCTATGATACCGCAATGGAATATTATCTGGAACCTGTATTTGCCTCATGCGGGCCAATCATTGCCGGATTCCGTAATCGCCGCACCCGCTTGGCCGATGAAGAAAAATTGCGCGAGAGTGAAACGCGCCTGCGGGAGATTGCGGCCACCTTGACCGAAGGGCTCTATATGGTCAATCAGTACGGTCACCTCACATTCATCAATCCAATGGCTCTGACCCTGCTGGGCTGGCAGGAGCAGGAGGTGTTGGGAAAATGTGCCCACAAACTGTTTCATCACCGCCACACGGATGATTTTTTGCCACCAGATCCGCCCTGTTCGCTGTGCAACGCGCCCCAGAACAATCAAAATAATTTTCAATATGATGAATTTCTATGGCGCAAAGATGGAAGCGCGTTCCTCGCCTCACAAACTCTTTCACCAATTGTTCGCCAGGATAAGATCCATGGCGTTGTGGTGGCCTTTCGGGATATTACCCAGTTGAAACAGAATGAAGAGGCGCTTCGCCAGGCCAAAGAGGAGGCTGAGCAGGCCAGTTTGGTCAAAAGCGAGTTTCTTTCCACCATGAGTCATGAAATCCGCACTCCCATCAATGTGGTGTTGGGATTGACAGAGGTATTGCTGGAAACCGACCTCACCCCAGAGCAACACCATTACATGACTGTCATGCAACGCTCAGGAGGAGCATTGCTTGGCATCATCAACGATATTCTTGATTTTTCCAAAATCGAGGCCAACCTTTTTCAACTGGTTGAACACCCCTTTTCGCCACGCATGGTCGTTGAAGAGACCGTCGGCATTATGCAAATTGCGGCTGAACAAAAGGGTAATGTCCTGCTGGTCAAGGTGTCCGACGATGTACCAACAACCATGATGGGCGATGAGGGACGCATTCGGCAAATCCTGATCAATTTAATCAGCAACGCCGTCAAATTTACCGAGAATGGGCACATTCTGGTCACCTTGGCATGCCATGCCCAACAACCAGACATGCTGCTCTTCACGGTGCAGGATACCGGCATCGGCATCAACCTCCAGGAGATGGAACAAATTTTTAACCGTT
>NZ_RXIU01000027.1 GCF_004217665.1 Candidatus Magnetaquicoccus inordinatus
TGGCCGGGTCCAGGGATGGAATCCCTGGGATTTTGCTTTTAATCCTTTAATCTTTTGTCTTTGGCGCGCTTTTCAAACTAAGCCGACGCGCTCTTTGCGTCGGCGCAGCGCGCCTAATGGAAGCAAGCTGTGGGCATTGGCGCGCATTTTTTGCGCCAATGCCCACAGCATCCCCATGGGGGTAGAGCTGGCGAGCCAGCACGAACCTGAATAGTTACCATAAAATTTGCATGCGATCATTCATAGAAGGTAAACGCATAATCTCCACTATAACCAGCAAGATCCATAAACCATTCCCATTCGTCGGTGCGATAAAAAGTTCTTTGTATCAATTGCCAGTTTAACATATTCAACTTTTCTTCTTCATTTCTGTAAGATTCAAGAAGAAGCCATTTATGCCTTGTGCTTACCCGCTCAATCTCTTTTAGCGCCTTGAACAGTTCATAATTTGTGAGCAACTGCAATGTATTAAGGGATACGACCAGATCAAAGGCAGCATCGGCAAATGGTAAATCTGTCGCACTGCCCACCTGCAGAGACTCCCGGATCTCCTCTTTGCCATGAGCTACTGAATATTGTGAGGCATCAATTCCACACACTGTTACCCCAGGAAGCAATAATGAAAATTCATACAGCAAAAAACCTTTACCGCAACCAATTTCCAAAATTTTTGCATTATTGTCAAGTTGGTAATGATTGATCAAAGATGACGCCAATTGTGTCCAGCGTCCAGGTATATAGCGATAACCACCATATCCTGACATGCGATCACCATCCCAATACTCTTGGTCAAGGCGCATGGCATCTTGCACCAACTTCAGCTTATCATGTTTGCAAACTCTCTCGGTATAATCTCGTTTCGTCATCTTTCTCAGCGAATTGATCAGATTAAAATCGATACACTCACCCATCGGAAACCCTCAAAAAAAGTCTGAATAAATGCTGCTCATCATGACCAAGAAAAATGAGCAAGCTGCAAGCATTTTACCTGAAATTGAGCCAGCTAAAACACATCGTAAGGCATTTTGAATTCGTCGTTATTTTTTTTTGTAAAAACAGCGCAAGTACTGAACCACGGCGGATAATCTTCCTTGCGAGGGGGCAATGCAGAAAGACTGGTAAGCAATTTATTGCCCTGATATTCAAACACTACCAAACCAATAAAATTCAAAGCATAACCATTGGCGCTTGCCAGCTTCTTGAAAAAAACTGGGGAATAATTAAAAAAAGAGTGATCCAGCCAACCATTACTGGGCAATGAATTGACTATATATCCACCTACAGAGGTTAAATCATGAATCAAGCGAAAAACATTATATTGGTTAAAAACATGTTCCGATGTTCCTAAATTGGTGGTCAACAAATATCTTCCCAAATGTTCCGGCGGGCATTCTATAATATTAAGATCCCATTTCAGCATCTCAAATGGCAAATTGGTCATGTCTATGCAGCGATATTCAAAACCAAACCTCTTGAACAAGGAACCGGACATGCGGTCAGATGCAATATGCTGCTCGGCATCCTTTATGCCAAAATTATTATATAATTGGGTAACCACATCCCGGTCTATTACAAAAGGCAAACCCGGCATATTCCAGCTTACTTCCGTGGCACCAAGCTCGATCATCGTCAACTTTCTGCCAGTAAAAAATTGTTGCTCGGCCATTTTACTGATCACTCTGGCTACCGCCGTTGTAATTGCCATTGCATCACCTTCCACTATATTAGTTGTTTCATTTTATTATTTATATCACAACACCCAAACATGCCTATTGACTTTGCGGATATATTTTCATAATAATTATAATTGGCACAACCGATTAACGACCTGCCCATGGCTGCCAACCACGCCACAAACGGTTAATCTCTCCCAATGTCGCTGTCGGCAGAGCTTCGGCGACAATCCGATCCAGCAAATCTATAAACATGCTGCGTACACCAATACCAGAATGGCGCTCTTTTAGTAACTTTTCATGGTTGTGATAATCTTTGCGGCTGGCCATATAATGCTCATTGCTCACTGCGTTGATATAGAGCATATTGGGATGAAAATTGATGATCTTCAATCCTGGTTCTGACAATGCCAATTTGTCAGTATCAAAACCGGTCAAGCCACTCTTTAATTCAAAATGGTCACTAAAATAGGTCGGACACTCCAGAATCCCATACTCTTTCCAAAAGGGCAGCAAACCACTCTTTAATGGTATCAGATAAGTCGCATCATATTCAATACCAATTTCTCTATAAATTTCCAATAATTGCGAATCATAATACAGGCTGTGACTCCGCACCCCCCGGGCTTCACTGGCAAAGGCATGGGTTCTTTGCAGGACAAAGCGATACAACGAAAGCTCATCAATCTTGCTTTCATCAGCAAGGGGATGGGCCGCACGAAATGCGCGCAAGGTATCGCCGTTGCGGCGAAAATTGGGATGCAAACCCCGTTCATGACCGGCAACCTCTACCCCGGAATGGGTGACAAAGAAGGTTGCCCGCAATTGACGCTCATCCAACAGCCTGCACAAATCGGCCAATATTTCTGCACAGGCCCACTCCACATCCATCGTCAGGCAGATCGTGCGTGGATCAAAGGGCAGAGCATCCTCTCTTGCTCGGGCATCCTCTCTGCCTAGATAAACCATGGCACAAAATCTCCTCCCAGCAATGCTGCCAAGCGTCGATTGGGTTCGGCATACCGTTCCAACATCCAACTGCGCGCATCCTCAGGCAGGGGCTCTCCCGGTGGTAATTGATTGATCGGTGCCAACCCCAGCGCATCCTGTGCACGCACCTCAATACCCAAAAAGCGATGCAGCTTTTCGGCAACCAGTGTGGGGTGCTGGGCAATCTCTTCAGTACGCACAATCAATATCTGTTCGCGCGGAAAAAGTGCAAAAAAGGGAGCCAATAAATCGGCATACAAGCCCCTGGAAAAATAGGCATGCGGTCTGGCATAGCGCAATGCTGCTGGCAACTCTGCCTCTCTCTGCTCCTCCAGGAGGAGAGCTTGCATAAACCCCTCATTTTCCATTCCATTTTTGCGCGACCATCCATAATTGGAATAGGCGCGCTCAACAGGATTGCGCAACAAAAAGATCAAACGCACATCAGGAATGGTCTCCTTGATCCGTGCGGCTACCCCTACTCCTTCCAGATAGTTGGTACTTTTTTCACCTACCAAAACTGTTTCCGGCAAATCGGCAAACCAGGTTGCGGAATAATAGTCTGCCCCCTTGTTATACAACTCATCGATGAGAAAAAATTTTGGCTCCGGTCGTAACGGCTTGGCCATCGCCAAGCCTGGATGCCGGTCCGCCAAATGCCACAGCCAACTTGTGCCACTCCGTGGGGCACCACCAATAATAAAATCTGCCAGTCGCATCTTATTCCCGACTTCCCTCAGCAAAATAGTCCCGTATCGCTGCCACCACTCTCTCTATCTGGGCATCGCTCATCCCCACAAACAAGGGCAAGGAGAGACATTGCTCAGTAAACAGGTCAGTCTGTGGATATTCTGCATCCAAACGCAGTTGCAACTGCGTATAACAGGGCTGCCGATGCACCGGAATCGGATAGTGAATCCCAGTCTGGATCAACCTCTCTTCCAAATAACGACGCAGACCTTCGCGCTGGGGAGTGCGAATGACATACAAATGAAATACATGGTCATGATTGAGCACACGCGGCAAGAGCAACGGCAAATCGGCCAGCCCCTCCTCATAACGCTTGGCAATCCGCCGCCTCTCATCCGTCCATCCCGGCAATAGTGGCAATTTGTGTCCTAAAATCAGCCCCTGAATCCCCTCCATCCGATAATTATATCCCAACTCCTGATGAATCCAGCGCTGGTATTGCCCATGATTGCGCAGCGCACGCATTTTTTCCGCCGCTTGCCCATCTTCGGTAACCACCATGCCCCCTTCACCAGCCGCTCCCAAATTTTTTCCCGGATAAAAACTGAAACAACCATAAGAGCCTATGCTGCCTACGCTACGTCCAGCAAATCGGGCGCCATGCGCCTGAGCCACATCCTCAATAATCAATAGCCCCTTCTCTTGCGCCAGAGCAAGCACTGCCTGCATATCTACCGGCTGACCATAAAGATGTACCGGCATAATCGCTTTGCATCCCGGGAGCATGCGCCTTCTGGCATCCTCCACATCCATGGTGCCGGTCCTGGGATCAATATCGCACAAGATCGGCTCTGCCCCCACATAAAGCACCGCCCACAGGGTGGCGACAAAAGTGTGTGACGGCAAGATGACCCGGTCACCAGGCCCAATCCCTGCCGCCAGCAAAGCCAAATGCAACGCCGAGGTTCCCGAATTGACCGCTACAGCATGTCTGCTGCCAACATATTGGGCAAAATCACGCTCAAAGGCGCTCACCCATGAACCCAAACAATATTCACTGCTCTCAAACAGCTTGAGCAAATCCGGTAAGGCCCGCTCCCGTATCGCCTGCCACTGGATGGAAAGATCAGCAAAAGGTACCGCTGCGCACTGTTCAGCCATTCTGGATCATCCTTTAATCAATCTGTCACTCGCCGGTTGCTGCTGCCAATAACCGCTCCCTGGCCGGATTGCCCATCACCACCGCTCCAGGTGCCACATCATGGGTTACCACTGCCCCAGCCCCAATCAATGCGCCACGGCCAATACGTACCCCACACAATATTGTCGCATTGGAACCGATAGAAACCTCATCCTCGATATGGGTCTCGGTCAAAGTCCACTCATCGGTGATCAATTGCTGGTTGTGACTGGCGCGAGGCAGCTTGTCATTGATAAACATCACCCCATGCCCAACAAAAACATCATTGCCAATATGCACCCCTTCACAAATAAAGGTGTGCGACGATATTTTGCAACGCTCACCAATCACAGCATTTTTTTGAATTTCAACAAAGGTGCCAATTTTACTATCGCTGCCTATTGTACACTCATACAGATTGACAAAAGAAAAATAGCGTACCCTCTCCCCCATCAGCACTTCACGAATTGCCAGAGTCCCCTGCGATACATTTACCCGTTCCATTGGCACTTTCCTCTCAATAATCCACCAAAGCCGCCAAGACCTGCTCTTGCTGCTGCTCACTCATTTCTGGATAGATCGGCAACTGCAAGGTGGTAGCGGTTGCCGCTTCCGTATGGGGAAGAGTTGCCGCCAGGGCTTGATAAGGAGCTTCCCTATGGGCTGCCATCACCCCACGCCGCGTCGGAACGCCTTGCGCATGGAGCCGCTCCATCCATTGATTGCGATTGAGAGGGCTCTCTGCCGACACCGCAATCTGAAAACTCTGCCAATTGGGCTGCATACCCTCTGGCACAAAGGGCAAACGAAAACAGGGATGATGAGCCAAACGGCTCAGATAGCGCTCGGCTATGCTGCGTCGCCGCGCCAAAATCTCCTCCAGGCGCGCCAACTGCGCCAGCCCAATGGCTGCTTGAATATCGGTAATTCGATAATTGTAGCCGACCTCTGGATAGCTTTCAAAGGTGGTCGGAGAAGCGTTATGGCGAGCAAAATCGGAAAGTGACATCCCCTGATGACGCAAACGCCGCAAGCGCTCCGCCAACTCCGTATCATCGGTGACAATCATCCCGCCTTCGCCGGTGGTGATAATTTTCCGGGCATGCAGACTGAAGATGGAGACATCGGCCAACGATCCCACCGCACGGCCCTGGTTGCGACTGCCGAAGGCACAAGCGGCATCATCCAATACCCGCAAGCCATGCTGTTGCGCCAAAACATTAATCGCATCGATAGCACACGGCAAACCCAGTTGATCAACCGGCATGATCACTTTGGTACGCGGGGTAATTTTGCGCGCCACATCTTCGGGATCGATATTCCAGGTCAAGGGGTCAATATCCGCAAACACCGGCGTTGCCCCCACATGGCGAATCACATTGACGGAAGCGATAAAAGTCAAAGAGGGAACAATCACCTCATCGCCTGGCTGAATGCCCCAGGCATGCAACACCAAAAAGGCCCCCGTGGTCCAGGAAGAGAGCCCTATTGCCTGCCGACAGCCGCAATATTCTGCCCAAAGACGCTCAAATTCCGCCAATTTGGCACCACCTACCAGCCAACGACTCTGCAAAACCTCCTGCACAAGCTGCAACTCTTCGGCACCCATCCAGGGCTTGCTGAATGCAATCGCTTCTTCCGTCATCGCCTCTATCCTGCTTTAGGGGGCATTTGCCAATTGATATAACTCTCTTCCAACAACAAAGAGGGATCCGCGTAGCTCTCCTTGAACCAATGCAAATAGCGCCCTACCCCCTCGGCAAAGGCGATTTCGGCCCGATAAGCCAGCAGCTCCTTGGCCAAGCCAGTATCGGCATGCAAAGCCAGCACATCACCTGGTCGTTCATCGACAAACTGCGGTTGCAAATCAGCTCTGCCAATCTGCTCGGCGATTATCCTGGCCACCTCACGGATGGTGATCATTTGGCCATAGGCCATATTGACCACCCTTCCTGTTGTTGCCTCGGCCAGGCCAGCCATACCGATTCCTTTGGCAATCTCGGTCACATAGGTAAAATCACGCCCCTGCAAACCATTGCCAAAGATGATCGGTGGCAGGCCATTGAGAATGCGAATGACAAAGCGCGGGATCACCTCGGCCAAATCGCCCTGATCATGTTCACGTGGCCCATAGGCATTGAAAGGTCTGACCACGGTGATCGGCAATCCATAGGTACGTTGATAGGCAAGGGTATAATATTCTCCGGCCAACTTGGCTGCACCATAAACGGTAGTTGGCTGGCACAGGGTATCCTCGGTAAGACGGGCCGTGGAGCTGTTGCCATAAACCTCGGAAGAGGAGCAATAGAGAAAGCGTTTGACCCGCTGTTGCCGCGCCACCTCCAATACATTGAGGGTGCCTGTGGCATTGACCGCATGATTGTGCAGGGGAGCCCCCAGGGAGCGACGCACACATTGCACGGCCAAATGATAGACCAGTTCACAATCGCGCATCGCCTCTTCGATGGCCTGTTGATCCAGAATCGAACCCTCGACTATCCGTACATCGCCCTTTTGCATGGCTGCGAGCAGATTGCCGCGACTGCCAGTGGAAAAATCATCCAACACTGTCACCGCCTGCTCTCTGGCTACCAACCAATCAACCAAATGACTGCCGATAAATCCTGCACCACCAGTTACCAGAATCCGACTTTTCATGAGGCATCACTCCGCAAAGCGGCCACTTCTGCCAGATGCAAATCCAAAACAGCTTGCGTCCGCTCCAACAGCCGCATCACCCGCAAACCATTCTCTCCGCTGACTCTGGACTCCTCTTTGCCGGTGATCACGCGCCGACAATGTTCCACCAAAGAGGCAAGCGCTTCCCGGTTTTCGACCCGCGGGGAATAGACATCGCCTAAGCGATAGGAGGGAATAATCACCTCGCGATCATCCTCCGGCTGAAAGCTGATGCCGGAGTTATAGATTTTAATCTTTTGATCACTCTCCAGATCATCCCACAACAACATCTTGGCGCTGCCCCCAATAAAGGTGCGCCGCACCTTGACCGGTGACATCCAGCTCAAATTAAAATGGGCCACCATGGCTGAGGGAAAGTGCATGGTGATGTAGACAATATCGGGTAAATTTTGGTTGACATGGCAATAGCCGGTGGCATTAATCAATAATGGCTCTTCGCGAAACAGATAATCCACTATGGAAAAATCATGGGGTGCCAAATCCCACAATACATTGACATCTGGCTGAAAGAGACCCAGGTTGACCCGCATGGAGTCATAATAAGAGATCTTACCCAATTCATCCGAGTGACAGATCTTCTGGATCATCTGCACAGCGGTGGTAAAAAGATAGGTATGATCAAGAAAGATCAGTACACCCATCTTCTTGGCCAATTCAAGCAACTCTTCCGCTTGACTGACCGAAGAGCAAAACGGTTTTTCCACCAAAACATGTTTGCCATGTTCAAGAGCCAATTTTGCCAAATGATAATGGGTAGCTACCGGAGTGGCGATGACCACCAAATCGATCTCTGGATCCTTGGCAATCTCTTCCCCGTCAGAGATTACTTGCAATTGCAGATGCAAACCTTTGGCAATGTTGCGCCGCTGTGCATGTTGATCCGCAACGGTTTTTACGACAAAGCCGGGATTGGCGTTAAAGTTGCGATAAAGATAGGGCCCCCAATAGCCAAAACCAATCAAACCAACCCTGATTTTCATTTCGACATCCCTTTCTAAACATGTTCTGCAGCCGATATTGCCACTTTTGCCATGATGGCACTCATCAATTGCTCCACACATGACGCAACGGTAGAGGTTCCAGTGGGCAGAATCATTTCTGGATTGCTCGGCTCCTCATAAACAGAGCTGATTCCAGTAAATTCGGCAATTTTTCCCTCTCTGGCTTTCTTGTATAGTCCTTTGACATCGCGGTGTTCACACACCGAAAGTGAACTGTTGCAATAGACCTCAAAAAAGCTGCCCTCTGGCATGATCTCGCGCACACGTTGCCGATCCTTGGCCAAAGGGGAGATAAAGGCTGCCAGAACAATCACACCGGCATCGACCATCAACTTGGCAACCTCACCGATACGGCGAATATTTTCCGTGCGATCTTCAAGGGAAAATCCCAGGTCGCTGCAAAGTCCGCGGCGCACGACATCGCCATCAAGCACATAGGTCAACAGACCTCGCCTCTGCAGTTCAGCCTCCATTGCCACAGCCATGGTGCTCTTGCCTGAACCGGAAAGACCAGTAAACCAAATCAGCAGACTCCGGTGACCAATCCGTTTTTCTCGATCCGCTCGGGCAATTCCCTGATACGCATGCTGCATACTGTTTGACATAAGAATGGCACTCTTCTCTGAAATGAAGGGAGTAGTTCACCCCGTCGAGGTATGTAAACTCAGACGGCAAAGAGAGGCACTGACACGACGCTTGCCTCGCCGTATTGGTGAGTTGCTCCTGTTAGCGACTGCTATCCGACCCAGTCACGCATCACAGGCAAGTATATCACGTTTGACATTGCCAGTCATCATTCCTCAAAATTGACTCTCAGCTCAACCACTGGGCCAAAATATCCGGGTGAAAACTCCAGCCAAAAAATCCTGCCAATCCGACCAACGTACCAAAAACGCCAAACAAAACAGCCACTGCCAACAACCAGCGATGCCGGGTCAAGGCACCAATTCCCAACATGGCAATCGCTATACCCATTCCCGCTTCCGCCATGTCAAATTGATCATCACGAAAATTGAGCTTCTCATATTGCTCTTCCCATGATTTTGCCTGTTGTTGCAAATCCTCTTTCTCCTTCTGATAGCGGGCAATCTCCTGTTGCGTTGTCTCAATCCGTGTCTGTACCGCCCGCACATAATCCTCTGTTATGCCCGCTGTGCGTAACTGATCCAACTTGAGAACCTGCAAATGATTTTCTGCTATGTTCTGCTTGGTACTCTTGGCCTGATAATAGGCCCAGGTATCCGCCGCCTTGACCTGCGCCTGACTCATCGCCTGAGCAATATTGCCATCCTTGACATCAAAAATTCCCATCATAATTGCCAGGATTGCCACCAACAGTGAGGTAATGTTATTAAACCACTCCTCTTGTGCCGCACTGCGCTCATCTCTCTCAGCTTCTGCCATCTTGCCTCCTCCTGAAATGGGGTCACCCTGCCGACTCATGAATGGCTGACAACCAGTCCAGACAGCCAGCTTTGCGATAATTTAAGAGTATTACCCCTTTGGCAAGGATTATTCTTTGCCAGCAAATAGAACATGCCCATTAGAGCGGACAGACAAACAAGCAACGGTTGACAGCAAATTGAACAATACGAAATACTAGGTGACATCATGCGTTCAGGCAGGTATCAGTGATGATACAAGAAGGGAATCGCTATTTACTCACCAGGAGAGCAGAATGCACGCAGTTCTTAACCATAACATCGATTTGGATAAACCAGTCCAATTATCCAGAGGGGTCTATTGGGTCGGTGGATCCTCTGGCAAAGGGGGCGTCCCCGCCAATCCATACTTGATTATTGATAATGAAGAGGGGGTGTTGATCGACGGCGGCAGCCGCCCCGATTTCAGTACGGTCATGCGCAAAATTCTGCAAACCGGAATTGCTCCCGAACAGATCCGCTACCTGGTTTACCAACACTATGACCCGGATCTCTGCGGCTCGATTCCCAATTTGGAGCAGATTATCGGGCACAAAAATCTGCGCATTCTCTCTAAAAAAGAGAACATCCCCTTCATCCGCCACTATGCCGTGCAGGCAGAAATCTTGTGCATCGATGATTTGAATCTGCAACTCAAGCTTGCTTCTGGCCGTCGCCTGCTCTTTTATCCGACCCCTTATGCCCATTCGGCTGGCAGTTTTGTCACCCTCGACGAAACCAGCTCCATCCTCTTCAGCAGCGACCTTTGCGGCAATGTCGCCCAACCCGATCAATGGAAACTGTTTGCTGAATTGCCCGATCAATGTCTCTCTTGTCACGATTTTTCTCCTCCTGGGCATAATCCAACCTGTCCCAATCCACAGACCTGTATCTGGTCGTTGGTCCATCAGTTTCACCGGGAGGTGATGCCCTGTAATCGCGCCTTGCATCATGCAGTGCAGATCCTTGCCTCCATCAATGCCATCATGGTGGCACCACAACATGGTTCCATTTTCCATACTCGTGAGCATATCCAGGCAGTCTACCGCTTGCTGCGCTCTTTCAAAGATATTGGTATCGACCATATCCTGGGGCCCGCATGATGGACAAGCTCACGATCGATCATCATCTTTTTAATTTTGCCTTTGAAAATCGTCTGCAACGCTCCTATGGGGCGATGATGAATCGCCTGTTGGAACAGCAAGCACAACTGGCCGATCAACTGGTCAATGAACAGCTCCTGCAAGCACTGGTCAAAGATTTTGTGCGCATAGAGCGAGAATTGGCCGAGGCACATCGGCAAGTGGTCGCCCTCTCCCGTACCGATGCTTTGACCAACTTGGCCAATCGGCGCTGGTTTGACGAATCCTTGCATAGCGAATGGTCCAGAGCCGTCCGTGCCTCTGGCACCTTGGGCCTGCTGCTGCTCGATATTGACTGTTTCAAACTCTATAACGATAATTATGGACATCCGGCTGGTGACGACTGTTTGCGCCAAGTGGCGCGGACCATTCAAGGGGTTTTGCTTCGCCCACCCGATCTGGTCGCCCGCTATGGTGGAGAAGAGATTGTCTGTCTGCTGCCCGGTACCGGCCTGGCGGGAATCAAAAAAGTGGGCGAAGAGATTTTGGCCGCTATCCGTACTCTGGCTCTGCCCCATGCTTTTTCCAAAGTCCCGGATGCTATTGTCACCGTCAGTATCGGAGGCAGTGCTTGCCTGCCGCGCAACGATCTGGAAGCGGCTGCTCTATTGAAACAGGCCGATGAAATGCTCTACCATTCCAAAGAAAATGGCCGTAACCGTTTGACCGTTGCCCAGGAAATGCTCTAACCGCCTGAGTAGACACTTTTTTCACCTTGCCCTGCAGGGAGTCGCCATGCCTTTTCTCTCCACCCTCTTGCCGTGGCTTGCCACCGTGCTGCTGGCCACTCTCTTCTGGCAACAAGGTGGACAGGGGGTGTCGCTCCCTGATGTCCCTGCCGGACGCTATCAATGTCTCTCCTATGCTCCGTTTCGCGAGGGACAGACACCTTTCGACCCCAATTTGTTTATCTCCCGCCAACAAATTGAAGAAGATCTCAACCAATTGGCTCCTCTTACCCATTGTGTGCGCACCTATTCTGCAACCCAGGGTCAGGGGTCAGTGGTCGAACTTGCCGAAAAAAAAGGTCTGCAGGTATTGCTGGGTACCTGGATCGGGCCAGACAAACAGATCAATGCCCAACAGATGGCGGCCACCCTGGCGGTTGCCAAACCTGGAGTGGTCCGGGCTCTGGTGGTGGGAAACGAAGTGCTGTTGCGCCGTGAATTAAACGCGCCACAACTGATTGAGGTTTTGCAAAGCATGCGCAAACAGAGCTCCCTGCCCATCACCTATGCCGATGTCTGGGAGTTTTGGCTGCAAAATCCACAAGTTGCCGAGCATGTGGACTTTTTGACTATCCACCTCTTGCCCTACTGGGAGGATCACCCAGTCGGCGTCCCCAGCGCTCTGGAACATGTACGGAACATCTTGATAAAAATGCAACAAGCCTTCCCTGGAAAAACCATCCTGGTCGGCGAGATAGGCTGGCCCAGCGCCGGACGCAGCCGCCAGGAGGCCATCCCAGGACGGGTCGAACAGGCTCGCTTTATCCGTGAGTTTATTGCCCTCACCAGCCAACAAGAGATCGCCTATAATCTCATCGAAGCATTCGATCAACCCTGGAAAAGATTCCAGGAAGGAACCGTGGGCAGCCATTGGGGCCTTTTCAACCATCAACGCCAGGTCAAATTTCCCTTGACCGGACCGGTCACTCCCCTGCCCTCCTGGCCCATCCCTCTTGCCCTTGGTGCCGCTTTTTCACTGGTTTTGTTGCTCTTTTTTGCGCAACCACACCACTCCTTCTTGCGCCGTTTTGCTCTGGCTCTGCTCGGCATGGTCAGCTCTGGTCTGGCCTTCTGGCGTTGGCAACAGCTCAACGATGCCAGTCAAAATTTTCTTGATTGGAGTCTGGGTTGGACGGGCCTGCTCCTGCTTTTGCTGGTCACACTCAGTATTGCTGCCTTGCTTGGCCAACATGGCAACAGTTGGCTGCGAGCCACCCCCTGCTCGTTGCAGCAACTCCGTGCAATTCTCCTCGGACGAGGATGGGCGCTTGGCATCAGTAAAGAGAATATTTTTAGCGGTATTCTGCAAGCAGCCACCCTCTTTTCAGCGGCTTTGACTGCTCTTTGTCTGGTGACGGATGGACGCTATCGCGATTTTCCCAGCGCTCTGTATGCCTTGCCAGTATTATTGCTGTGGCTGCGCTGGCTGACCCAGGGAGAACGTCCGCAAGGAGCTCAGGAACATATATTGGGTGTGCTTTTGCTGCTTTGTGCCGCTTTTGGTGTCGTTATTGAGTTACCGGTCAACAGGGAAGCGATGCTTTGGCAGGCACTCATTGTGCTTATGTCCCTGCCTCTTCTCTCTTATGCAGCCATTTTCCGCCTAAAGCAGGAGCATCCCACAGCACCAGCAGCCCCAAAATAAAGCCTGCTGCCGCCCAGGAGACATTGTAAAAAGCCAAACCGGCAGCTCCCACATCCATGGCCAAGCGGGCCCAAAAAGGCTGTGGTGTCAGCAAAGAGAGAATGCCAAAAGCTGCTGCCATATAACCAATCAGTTGATGATGGACGGCCAAAATCAAGGCCAAGCGCAGCTCACACCACCACGGTGCAGTGGCCGCCTGGCAGGTCAAACCAATGCTCTCCGGCTCAACACCATAGCGACGCACCCCGGCCATCACCACACCCACAATCAGCGCTTCTGCCAACAACAACCAACGCATCTTCCCCTCCACAGACAAAAAAACCTGGTCTTCAGCCAGGTTACTCATCCATTTGGATCACAAACCAACCGACCGCCACTCTAACACTCCCGTCTCTGCGCATAAAGCAAAATCGTAACTATTCACCACCCAAAACAACTGGGGGTCCAGGGAAGGCACCTCCCTGGTGGAGTCCAGAGGCAAAGCCTCTGGGATTTTTAATCTTTTAATCTTTTGCTTTTGGCGCGCTTAGCACACGAAGCCGACGCGCTTTTTGCGTCGGCTTAAGCGCCTAATGGAAGCAAGCTGTGCGCATTGGCGCGCACTGTTGCGCCAATCCGCACAGCATCCCCATAGGGGTAGAGCTGGCGAGCCAGCATGAACCTGAATCGTTACGCAAAATCAACACAATCCAATCTGGTGCAAACGCTCGGCAAACTGCTCAATAACCGCCAACAGATGTTTTTTACGGACAGGTTTGGTCAAAAATTGATCGCTGCCAGCCGCCAGACTGCGCTCTTTTTCTCCTGTCAAAGCATGGGCTGTCAAGGTGATGATCGGCAAGGCAACGCGCTTCTGTGTCAATTCCCAAGCACGAATCTTGCGGATTGCTTCATAACCATCCATCACCGGCATCTGCACATCCATTAAAACCAGGTCAATCCCTCCCTCCTGGACCCGCTGGCAGGCTTGCCAACCATCCGATACAATGTGCAAGCGATGTCCGCTCTCACGCAAAAAGGTCCGAATCAACTCTTGATTTTCAGGGTTGTCTTCAGCCAAAAGGATCTGCAACCCCCAATCACGCTTTACTGATGCCAACAAGGCGCTCACCTGGGGCAATAACGCCTCGGCTGGCCACAACGGCACCTGTACCATAAAACAGCTTCCCACACCTACCGTACTCTGTACAGAGATCTTCCCACCCATCCATTCAGCAAGCCGTCTGGCCAGGGCCAAGCCTAATCCCACACCCTGGTGCCGACGTGAATAGCTGCTATCGCCCTGGGTAAAATGATCAAAAATGCGCTCTTGCTGTGCCTCATCAATACCGATCCCGCTATCCTCTACCATAATCTGCAGCCATTTTCCTGACTCTGCTTCCTCTGTTTGGGAAAAAACAACGCGCACCCCGCCTTGTTCGGAAAATTTGAGTGCATTCTCCAAGAGATTGAATAATATTTGCCGTAAGCGTACCCCATCCACGGTGAGCCACTCAGGAAGCTCCGTCTGCACACTGCTCTGCAAAAACAACCCTTTTGCCTCGGCCAATCCCCGAAAAGATTCCACAACCTCTTCCAGAAGCGGACGAATGGCCAGCGCTTCCGGCAGCATCCGCAATTTTCCTGCCTCCACGCGAGAAAGATCCAATATTTGATCGACCATCATCATCAAATGGTTGCCAGCCCCATGCAGACGCTTGACCATCGCCCTTTGCTCGTCGCTCAACGCTGTCTCGTCCAACAAATCGCCCATGCCGATCATGATATTGATCGGGGTACGGATCTCATGGCTCATCATGGCCAAAAATTCACTTTTAGCCTGACTGGCCCGCTCTGCCACCTCCCGCGCCTCCCGCAAAGCACGTTCACCTTGACGCTGCTCGGTGACATCCTTCATCACCGCCAATACGGAACTGTTCTCCTCCGTAATCACCTCCGTGGTAAATATTTCCACCACTCTCTTGCTGCCATCCTTGCAGGTAATCGTCCACTCTTCACCCTGCAAATGTTCCCCCTGACGCATGCGACCCATTCTCTCTTTGGCCAACTCCTGTACCGATGGATCCACATAAACTGTCTGATACCAACCCAGAAGATTGATCTCGGCCAGGGAATAGCCGGTCAATTTTTCCATGGCTGGATTCCACACAGTAAAATGCACATAAGGTGGTTCACAAATGCCATGGCATACCGCTATGCCATCCACCTCTGCCGCTATTACCGCCGAGGCAAACCCTTCGGCACGTACATCTTCATGAATAACGATGACCTCCTGAACCCTTTGCCCTTCATCTTTGACAGGATAGATATGGCTTCTTAAGCGTAAACGTCCGCCTTGGCGACCACCACTCTCCGTTGCCCGATCATAAACAAGCGGACCAATGATGCGACTCTCCCCCAAAAAGGCCCGTAAAATATCCTCTTTTACTCCAAGACGCTCCAGCTCTTGATCGTGCAAAACATTATAATTGATCTCCTGCAACCAGGACAAAGGCACGCCCCACATCTTTTCCCAAGCCCGATTGACAAAAATCGTGCTGCCATCCACAGCAAATATTTGCATCGCCAAAGGGGTTGCATCCAGCAAGGCCCGATAGCGTCGTTCCGCTGCGGAAACCTGAGCACGGTACCCAACAGATGCCACTCTCCCCTTCGCTGGTTTGCCACCCCTCTTCACCTGCTGACCCTGCCTGGATAAGCGCTTGATCGACGGCAAGTCATGGGCAATCCGTTCTTTGGCCATGAAACCACTCCCTCACCACTCTGCAACAAAATACTTATTTTGCAAGATATACTGTTTTTTATCCGCTCAAGTCAAGCCTCTCTTCAAAGCAAGCGCATTTGCCAATTTCCTCACTGTTGCCACAAGCGAAACGGTGCCTGTCGGGCCTCCGCCCTCCCAAAGAGTGCCCTGCGGGACAAATCGGTGCGGCGTGCGCGAATGTTTAAGCATTCGCTTTTGTGAAACGCCGCACATTACCAGCAGGGCTTTGCCCACACCCACCAGGAGGAGATAATCTCCTCCTGGAGCTCCATAATAATTTTCTGATTTTCAAATGCGATTGCCCTGAGCCTCTCTTATTGCCCTACCCCGATCAGGATCGATTCAGCACAGGAATTTGCTGCAGCAAAGCCAGAAACTGCTGTTTCCGAATCGGTTTTGCCAGATAATAATCACATCCGGCAGCCCGACTGCGCTCCTCTTCACCACTCAGTGCGTTGGCGGTCAAAGCGACAATGGGCAGACGCTGCATCTGATTTTCCTCTTCCCATTGCCGAATGGCGCGCGTCGCCGTATAGCCATCCATCACCGGCATCTGCACATCCATCAATATCAGGTCAAAACACTGCAGCGCCACCTGTTCGACAGCCGCCCGCCCCTGATTGACAATCGACAACTGATGGGGCGAATCTTTGAGAAAAGCACGGATCAGCATTTGATTATCTTCGGTATCTTCTGCCAAAAGAATGCGCAACTGACTGCTCTGGAGAGGAGCCATTATTGGCAATGACTGTTCTGTGTTGCGGGCGGAATCTTGCACCCGGCGCAAAGGCAAGATGATCCTGAAAGTACTTCCCTCGCCAATTTGACTCTCCACAGTGATTTCGCCTCCCATCAGGCGCATCAGTGAGCGCGAGATTGCCAATCCCAGGCCAGTGCCACCAAAACGCCGGGAAATGCTGGAATCGGCCTGGGTAAAAGCCTCAAAAATGGTATCCAACTGCGCATTTGTGATCCCGATTCCGGTATCATGCACCTCAATATAGAGTTGCGCCCCCTCCTCTTGCACCTCTTGAGCAACGATAGAGATCTCCCCTGTCTCGGTAAATTTGATCGAATTGCTGATCACATTGAACAAGACCTGCCGCAGACGAAAACGATCTGCCCAGATTAGTTGTGGCAGCTTTGGATCCAACCAGCTATGCAATTGCAAACCTTTATTGCCCGCCAAAATCTGTAACAACTCGATCACTTCGTGCAGCAATGCTGGAAGACGCATGGGGGCCTCCATAATGGTGACCTGTCCCTCTTCAATCTTGGATAAATCGAGGATCTGATTGATCAACTCCAATAAATTTTGACTGGCATTCTGTTGTTTACGTACATATTCCTGTTGTTCGGCATCGAGGAGAGTCTCCAACATGACATCCCCCAGACCGATAATGACATTCATAGGCGTGCGCAACTCATGGCTTACCGCCGCCAAAAAATTGCTTTTGGCCTGATTGGCCTCTTCGGCTTTGCGTTTGGCGGTCAGAAGATTTTTTTGCGCCAGCAACAGTGCCTGCTCTTCACTCTGCAGGGCATCCAGCATGCGGTTAAAACCGCTGGCCAATTGACCGATCTCATCACGACGAATCAGGGCAATACGCTGATCGCGCACCCCTTGCCGCGTTGCCTCTACCACTGTCAACACCTCATAGAGACCACGAGTCACCCCACGCGCCAGCAACACCGCAAACAATGTCCCTACCAGAATCGCCGTCAGCGTATAGAGTAATCCATCATGGCGAATCTCCAACAACTCCTGGAGTATAGCATCCTGGGTAAAGGCAATTCTTGCCCATCCCAAGAGGTGCTGATCCAGCAACACCGGAAAGGCCACATCCACCAATTGGGCATCGGCAAACAAAACCACTGCAGCAGGCGTTTTTTGCAGCAGAGTTTGGCTCAGGGCATCGACCACATACCAACCCACCTTTTGCCGATCGGTATGACCCATCACCTGCCCTTGCGGCGACAACACCATGGCATAGCGCAACTCGGGATAGTGTTTCAGAGCAGAGACAACCTCTTCCAAACCAATCACATCATTGGCCAACACCCAGGAGGTGCTATTGGCTGCCAGGGTATGACTCAAACTGATGGCCTGCTGTTGCCGTTGTTGGTATAAAAAATCTTGTTGCCTGCTCAGCAGATCCCAAACAAAAACCGTCATCAACACCGCATGAATCAGGGCAATCGCCAAAATCAATTGCCGACGGATGGATGCCGTCCAAAACTGCTGCCACCATCTCCTCATGGTTCCACCCGCAATGGACGCACTTCCTGAGCAAAACGCTGTAAAAACTCTTGCACAGGCTGATAGGTACTATTATCTGCCGCTTCAAAAGAGCTGAGGGCCATCGGTTGCAAGATGGCTTTTCCTGGTGCATGGTTCTGTAAATTGAAAAGAATCTCCCCCACCTGCTGCACCACCCGATCTGGGACATCGTGACGCACCATCAGGCTGTTATTGGGCATCTTGTCGGTTTGCCATTTGACCACCAGCTCTTTGGCCAGCTCTGGTCGTTCCCGACTGAATGCCCGCCAGGGCAAAATCCAGGTTGCCCCCGCCGCAGTATGGCGCAAATAGACATTCATCATCGCCGATTCCTGGGATCCGACATAGCGATTGTCCACATCGTGGAGAACATGCAGACCATGGGTATGTAAAAACCATTGCGGCATCATGGTGGCAGCCAGGGCGGTTGCCGCCGGATAGCTGATTGCTTTGCCACGCAAATCACTGATCTCTTCAATACCGCTGTCACGCCGGACCAAGATAATCCCACGAAATTGTTCATCATCGCCCATTTTGCCAAAAACCCGGTAACCATGCTCTATGGCGGTAATGGTTTGGTAGGGATTGGGCAACGCAAAGTGAACGTGACCGGCAAAGAGCTTTTCTTCAAAGGCCGCATAATTGCGTGAAGCCTCCAGACGCAACTGCCCCTCCGGCAACTGCCGGTTGATCCATTCCACCAATGGCTGATAAATTTCAAACAAACGTTCAGGATTGTGTAACGGATGGACTGCAAAGATATAGGTTGCCTGTTTTATCACAGGCTCTTTGGCATATTGCGGCTGATAGAGCGACTCCTCCTCTGTCCTGCACCCCGTCAACAACAGGAGCAGCAAGCAACACAACAGAGATCGTACAAAATTCCCTCTCACCATTATGCTCTGCCCTTCCTACAGAGATGCCTGCGCAGCAGAACGCTCCCAACGCAACCGATTTGACAAAAAGCATGATAGCAAATTATTACTCCGCTGTGCAGCAAAATCTCATTCTGCACCAGGTTGGAAATTGCTATTTGCTGGCAAACACAGCATACTGTTCTGAGGTCGTTATTTACACTTAACCAGGTGATTTTTGTGCCATGTTTCGCTTTCTGTCTCTTCTGCTGTTAGGGTTATTCCTGCCCTTAACGCTGCATGCCGAGAAAACGCTTGTCGTAGGGGTCTATGACAACCAACCCGGCGTATTCAGCGAGAGCAACAGCGGCCAAATCAAAGGATTTTATATCGACATCCTGGAGCGGATCGCCGAAAATGAGGGCTGGAAACTCACCTATCAATTTGACACCTGGGCCAACCAGCTCAAACATTTAGAAAAAGGCGAGATCGATCTGCTGGTTGCCATCGCCTATACCCCGGAACGAGCCAAGCTCTATGATTATACAAGCGAAATGGCTCTTTCCAACTGGGGACAACTCTATGTCCATGACAATAAACTGCAATCGGTGTTGGATCTGAGTGACAAACAGGTCGCCGGTGTCGCCAACGACATCTATTCCACCCATTTCAGTCAATTGATGAAGGGGCTCAATATCCACCACCATTGGCAAGAACTCTCCGGCTATCAACAGGTTTTGCAGCAGGTAGCCACCGGCAAAGCCGATGCAGGTGTGGTACCCCGTACTGCAGGTATGGTCTTGGAAAAACAGTATAATAACATCATCCGCAGCCCCATCATCTGCTGCCCCATGGAGGTGCGCTATGCGGCTCCCAAAGGCAAGCATGCAGAAATACTCAGCCGCTTGGATCTGCATCTCAAAGCGATGAAGGCCGATAAAAGCTCCTTTTATTATCAATCCTTCAACCGTTGGTTTGCCGGTGCCAGCCAGGATGCTCTGCCCACATGGATGCTCTGGAGCTCTCTTGCTGTTGCCGGAGGCTCCCTGCTGATTGTGGCAGCACTTTTTGTAACAAAAAAACGTAAAGAAAAAGAGCTGGTGCAGGCACAATTGATCGCCAGCCTGAAAACGCAGGAGTCGCAAAGCGTTCACACCCTGAACATTTTGCTGAAAACCGCCTTGATCCCCATGTCTCTGGAACAGCAACTGCGCCATATTCTGGAGACTCTGTTTGCCATGGGCTGGTTTCCTCTTTTACCCCAGGGGAGCATCTACCTGGTCGATCCCGACAAAAAAGTGCTCAATCTGGCCTGTTGTATCGGTTTTGATGCGCAACATCTGGAGCCACCGCTGCTGCCTGAACACACCTTGGCAACAGCAGAACATGGAGGGGTTCATTTTGACTCCTTGCCAGCGCATGGTCATTATCAAATCCCCATCCAATCGGCCAATACCCTTTTTGGCCTGATGAATCTCTATGTTCCGGCCAACCACCAACCACAGGAGAAAGACAAGGAGTTTCTCGCCTCCGTGGCCATGACCATCGCCGCCATGGTGGAACGCAAATATCTGGAGCATAAAGTCCAAAAACAGGCCGAAATTGATGAATTGACCGGCCTTCCCAACCGTGCCCTCTTTCACAGCCGCCTGGAACGCGCCATCGCTGTGGCCGATCGCTCCCATACCGAAGTGGTCTTGATGTTTATCGATCTGGATCGCTTCAAGCAGGTCAACGACACCATGGGACATAAAGCAGGGGATCGACTCCTGCAAGAGGCCGCCAATCGTCTGCTCTCCTGTGTGCGCACCACCGATACTGTGTCACGCCTCGGAGGCGATGAGTTTACCATCATTCTGCCCAAATCAACGCCGTTGGTGTATGTGGAATATATTGCCCTGCGCATCCAGCAAGAGATGGCTGCTCCTTTTCATCTTGAAGAGGGGATCGCTGAAGTCTCGGCCAGCATCGGTATCACCATCTATCCCCGCGATGGTGCCGACATGGATCAGTTGCTGCAAAGTGCCGATACAGCCATGTATCATGCCAAAAATTCCGGGCGCAACTCCTTCAGCTTTTTTGATTATGCCATGATGGCCGAAGCTCTGGAACGCATGGAGATTGAAAAATCGCTTAAATCAGCCATGGAAAACGAAGAGTTGTTGGTATTTTATCAACCAAAAGTCAATCCCGCTTCGGGACGCACTGCCGGCATGGAGGCTTTGGTACGCTGGAAAAAAAATCAATCGGAGTTTGTCTCTCCCGGTCTGTTTATCCCCATCGCCGAACAATCGGCCTTGATTGTCGCCATCGGCACCTATGTCTTGCGCCAGGCTTGCCGACAAACCAAACTCTGGCTCGATGCCGGCTTCTCCCCCCTCTGCGTCTCGGTCAATCTTTCGGTGCGCCAACTCAAACAAGAAGATGCCCTGCTCAATACCCTGCAGGAGATTCTCCAGGAGACCGGTTTGCCTGCTTCCGCATTGGAAGTGGAGATCACGGAAAGCATGATGATGCAAAATGTGAGTAGCGTTGTAGCTCTTTTACACAAGGTGCGCGAGCTGGGAATCAAAATTTCCATCGATGATTTTGGTACCGGCTATTCGTCGTTAAGCTCGCTGAAACATTTGCCGATCCAGACCTTAAAAATCGACCGCTCGTTTATCACCAGTGTCAGCGAGGATCAAGACTCTGCAGCCATCGTACAAGCTATTATTGCCTTGGCCAAACAGTTAAATTTGAAAATTGTCGCCGAGGGAGTGGAAAATCGCCAACAAATGCAGTTTCTCTCCCAGCTCGGCTGCGACGAAATTCAGGGCTATTATTATGGCAAACCCATGAGTACCGATGATTTTACCACCTTCCTGAAACAGCCACCGGCCTGTTAAAGGGCCTCCTCTTGGTAAAATGTCACCTGCTCCATTTTTTCAGAAAAACCAGCCATGACCATCCAAAAAATCTCTGTCGCCAAAGGTATTCATTGGGTTGAAATTCCAGAAGCAAACTTACGCATTCTCTGCGGTTGCCCGATGGATTGTGTCAAGCATCTGATGAAACGGGGGCTGATTGTTGCCACCGAAAAAAATGGCATCCCCTGCGAAACCGGTCCCAACGCCATTTTGCTCTCTGATCTGATGTTGCAAAATGGCGAATTTGCCAATTTGGGAGATTTTCCGGTGCTGCAGATGCTCTATAAACAAGGGTTGATTCTGCCGAACCATCCCAACAATACCGGGCAAAAACCCCTGCTGATCGGTCGCCAGGAACAGGTCAATGCGCAACTGCAATATATCTACCGCGGCAATTATGGCCTCGTCTCCACACAAGAGATTGAGGAAAGCGGTGTCGATGCCCAAACGGCGGCAGCCATGATGCGCATGAAGTTACGTTTTGCATTTGGCGCCATTCGCTCCAGTCGGGATCTCCTGGAGACCTGTATTATCGAAAATGAGGCCGTCACAATTGGTCCTGGAGTCACCCTGCTGCGGCGTGCCGACAATATTTTTGAGATCTCCCATGAGGGCACCAGCGTTACTGTCGATCTCAATCTGGCTCCGGGAGAACGCTACGAATCGGCCTATCCACTCGGTTATCAAATGTTGACCAGGGAATATTTTGCGGTGGTCCATTCCGGCGATGGCGATGGTTGGGATGTCAATCGGCCCAGCATGTCCAGTATTGTGATGTTTCAAGGCAAGATCTATCTGGTGGATGCCGGTCCCAATCTGTACAACAATCTGCAGTCACTGGGCATCGGCATCGACGAGGTGGAAGGGCTCTTTCATACCCACGCCCATGACGACCATTTTGCCGGCATCACTACCTTGATGCGGGCCGGTCGCAAAATAAAATATTTTGCCACTCGTTTGGTGCGTGCCAGTGTAGAAAAAAAACTCTCCGCTCTGTTGGCCATCGAAGAGGAGCAATTTCGCGACTATTTTGCCGTCCATGACCTGCAGGCCGACAGTTGGAACGATATTGAAGGTTTGGAAGTACGCCCCTGCTACTCTCCTCACCCCCTGGAAACCACCATCTTTATGTTCCGAACTCTCTGGAAGGATGGTTACAAAACTTACGCCCACTTTGCCGACATCATCTCCCTGGATCTGTTGCGCAAAATGATCAATGAAGATCCCAAGCAACCGGGTATCGATGCCGCCACCTTTGCCAAAGTATGCAATGAATATCTGACTCCTGCCCATTTGAAAAAATTGGATATCGGTGGCGGAATGATTCATGGCGTCGCCAAAGATTTTCAGGAAGATCGCTCACAGCGCATTTTGCTCTCCCATATCGCCCGTGAACTGACCCCGGAAGAGCGGGAAATTGGCTCCAATGCCCCACATGGCATGATGGATGTTCTGATTCATGGTCTCTCGGATGCAGCGCGCCGCAGTGCTTTTGCCTTTTTGCAATCGGCACTGCCAGAGATGCCCCTGCACCATCTGCGCATCTTGCTCAATGCCCCCATCATTCCTCTGCCACCAGGAAAAATTCTCCTCAAAGAGGGAGAGATGCCAGAGGAGATCTATCTGGTTCTCAGCGGCACAGTTGATCTGTTCCGCACCAAAGAGCAGTTCAGCGGCAAAGTCACCATCGGCGTTCTGATTGGCGAAGATGCCGTTTTGCATAAACAACCCTCCCGCTTTACCTACAGCACTGCCTGTTTTGTCCAGGCTCTGGCCATTCCCTCTTTTCTGTTTTTGGAGCTGGTTGAGCGCAACAATCTGCTCAATGTTATTGAAACCATGTTTGATCGGCGCAGCTTTCTGCAAGCCACCACTCTGTTTTCCGAAGGGGTACCCTATCCGGTTCTCGATCAAATTGTGCAAGCCGCCCACAGTTACCGCGTCCCCGCCAATCATGACCTCACCTATCAGGATATGGGCAAATTGCACATCATCCGTTCAGGAACGGTGATCCGCAGCCTGGCTGGCGAACAGGTGGATATTTTGAGCAGTCGTGACTTTTTTGGTGAGGAGATGGCCCTGTTTGGCTCTCCCTCCCTGTTCAGCCTCACCACCAGCACAGAGACCGAACTCTATCAAATTCCTGGTGAGTTGTTGCAAGAGATTCCCATTGTGCGCTGGAAACTGTTTGAAGGGTACCAAAAACGGGCCCTGCAAGTGATTCACGGCACGGGAGAGGTGGGCAATTTTAAGTGGAATAATGCCTTTAATGTGCAGATTGCCGAAATGGATATCCATCACAAAAAACTCTTGGAAATTGCCAACGGCATTATGGAGATTGTACATGCCAATCAAGGGTGGGGACCGTTAGAAAAAGCCTTCTCCTCTCTTGTCCAGTATACAGAATACCATTTCAGCGCTGAAGAGCGTCTCCTGCAGCGTTATGGCTATCCGGGGCTGGAACAACACCAGAAAAAACATCGTCTCTTGGTCGAACAGGTGCATCGCTACCGCGAACAGATCAAAGAGCATCAAGGCTCAGCACAAATTGATTTCAGTCAATTTTTCAACCAATGGATTGTGCGTCATGTCTTGAATGAAGATCGCAGTTACAGCCAGTTTTTGAACGATAAAGGGGTCTATTAGAAGCTGCATTGTAACTATTCAGGTTTGTGCTGGATCGCCAGCTCTACCCCCATGGGGATGCTGTGCGGATTGGCGCAAAAATGCGCGCCAATCCGCACAGCTTGCTTCCAT
>NZ_RXIU01000270.1 GCF_004217665.1 Candidatus Magnetaquicoccus inordinatus
GCCATTTTTCACTTGCACGCCACACTTTCCACGAATCAAACGATCTTGGACAGGATGGTTGCGACTCTAAAGTTCAGAACAAATTTCAAAAAAACATAAAAACATTGCTATACTACGAAATAAATTTCTGGCACTTCCTACTATGCACAAGTAATCATTGCAGGTCATTGTTCCACACTGTCGCAACTGCCAAACCAAGGGTCGCATGCCGAGCATCAACGAAATCGATCTCAATGCCATGGTGCAACACATCGTTGCTGCCGTACAACCAGAGCAGATTATTTTGTTTGGCTCACTGGCAAGGGATGAAGCCAGTGACGAGTCAGATATTGACCTTTTAATCGTCCAACAGAAAGGATTTACCGAACGAAGCCGCTGGCGCGAAATGCAAGTTATTCGTCAAGCAATCTCCCACTTCCCTATCGCAAAAGACATCTTGCTCTATAGCCAGGATGAGGTGGCTCACTGGCGTCATTCGCTAAACCATGTGGTTGGCCATGCCTTGCGCGAAGGAAGATCACTTTATGAAAGATCTTGATCAAACCGCAATGCTGCTACATATGACTGAAAGGATTATCGCGCTTTGTTGATCATGCTGGATAGCGATACAGGCTCCCTTTCGCCTGCAGACTCTCCCATAGAACAACAAGAAACAAGACTATCCTCTGCACTGCAACAAAAAATGAAAATTTGCTGAGAATCTTCCTTGCAATTTGAGAAAAAATGGCAAATATTTGTATCTACACGCATCTACGCCCGTACAGCCCAGCATATTTTATCCTGACTTAAAACAGATTGTTAACAATAACATCTTCCAGAATGAGCGGAATCACGCGGCTTGGTGCATCCCTCAACGCCTGGATCATCGGGTCCAACCCTGTGGCAGTACCTTGACACCATGAACAGCTCAGCACACATACGCCTCTTATTGGTCGAACAAAATTCCAGCTCCCATAGTAAAGTACTGGAATGGTTGCACAACCTCTCCCACAGCAGAGCCTGGAGCATCGACAGAGCCCATTCCCTGCAACAACTCATCAGTAGCATGCAAAGCGCCCAGTATGATCTGTTGCTTCTGGATTGCAACTTGCCAGATTCGACGGGATTGCCTACCCTGGCTGTCTGCAAACAACACTTTCCCCATATCCCAATCATCGTTTTGACCGCCTCCATGGATTCAGAGGTGGGCCGTCTCGCGGTACAAACCGGTGCACAAGATGTGCTCAGCGAAGGAATGTTCCATGCGCATTCTACAGAGATCGTGTTGAATATTTTGCACAATGCCTTGTCACGCCACCGCAACTATTCCTTGTTGGAAAAAAGTCAGTACAGCTTTCGGCGCTTGGTGGAAAATGATAACGATGGCGTCTTTGTGGTGGATGAATCCGGCGTTGTCTGTTTTGTCAATCCTGCCGTCGCCGAACTCTTTTCTGGAAAATTTCCGGCAATCGGTGAAATGTTTGGATTTCCAGTTGCCTCTGAAAGTGCAGAACTGGATGTCTGGCTGCCCAATGGCACGCCTCGGGTCTTGGAAATGCACGTCCGGCAAACAGAATGGCTCGAACGTCCCGCCTATTTGGCTTATCTCAGAGACATCTCCACACGAAAACAGGTCGAAGCGGAACTGGCTCGCGCCAAATCCGAAGCCGAATCGGCTAAACAGGCCAAAAACAGCTTTCTGGCCAATATGAGCCACGAACTGCGCACCCCCTTGCATGCCATTATTGGTATGTCCGATTTGCTCAACCGCTCCCAATCCATGGAGGATTGTCATGAAGCCCTCTCCATTATCAGCGAATCAGGTAATGCTCTGCTGACTTTGGTAAACGATATTCTGGAACTGGCCAAGCTTGAATCAAAAGAGATGGATCTGCAAAATGATCTGTTCATGCCCGAAGAGCTATTGGAAAGTGTTTATAATATCATGCACTTTTCCGCCATGAAAAAAAGTCAGCTCCTGCTTTCCAAACATCTCCACTCCTCTGTCCCCACACAGGTCATAGGTGATTACCGTCGTATTCGTCAGGTTCTCATCAACCTCGTCAGCAATGCCATCAAATATAGCAGCAGCGGAGCCATTCAAATTTCCATCCAGGCTGAATTTGCTGATCAAGAAAATTGTCATCTTCTGTGTATGATCGCGGATAACGGGATAGGAATATCTTCCTCCAACATTGTCACATTATCGCAATTTTTTGAAGAAAGTGGCACAACAGAAAATGCAACAAGCTTTTCTGCAGGTTTGGGATTGACCATTTGCAAACGACTAGTACAGGTCATGAGAGGACGGATTTGGGTCGAAAGTCAACCCAACAAAGGAACTGTTTTTTATTTTACCGTTCCAGTACGCTTTGCCTCAACACATCTTACCCTTTCCACTCCCTTGTCAGCCGTCAATACTTTTCACCCAACCCAGTCGCTCTCTGAACATCAAAATGAGCAACAACTCAGTATACAGCATGCACGCATCTTGATTGTGGAAGATAATCCCGTCAATCAACACCTGGTCATGAAAATGTTCAAACGCTTGAATCTCTCTCCAGACTTGGCCAAAGATGGAAAAAGCATGCAGCAAATGTGCGCATCGCAGCACTATGATTTGATACTTCTCGATCTGCAACTCCCAGACAGCAACGGCTATCAATTGACTCAGTGGCTGCGGCACCAAGAAAAAAAAGAAGCAAAAAAACCATCCATTGTGGTGGCCTTTACCGCCTCAGTCTTTGCCAGTGATCAGCGTCAGTGTTTTGAAGCGGGAATGAATGATTTTTTAGGCAAACCAGCCAGGCTGCACGATATAGAGCAAGTATTGACCCGATGGTTTTCTCATTCCAGAAGCAACAACAGTTGATGACAGATTGATCAGTGCCGTTTTGTCGGAACAATAACCGGCGGATTTCCCAACAAATTATCTTGATCGTATCGCTCATTTTCCTGCCATGTCGAGTGGCGCATGAATACCGCTTTCAAATCCTGTTGCGGTTGAAAATTGTGCAGATTGATCATCAAAGTTTTGGCATCCACTTTTGTTACTGTACCCGGAAAACAGAGGGATACCAACTCGGATGGTGTTGTTTTGCGAATAATGAGCGTAAAATTTTCAATCGGGGTCGCCCAACTGTTTGCGGTAGTCAGAATATAATCAATTGCAGGCATCCAGGTGCGGGCGTCTGTCAAATCATCGGCTGTTTCGGCCTGCAATTTTTTCCATTGCCCAACAAAACGATCATCCGCACAAAAACCTGTTCGCAAATCCTCCTCTTTGTAGGCATGCAAATAGGCAGATGACCCCGATGGAGAAAATGGACGATAGGCATGCGCGACAGATAATGACCGGCCAACAGGGAAAGTAACCTGCCATAAATAAACCACTTTCACCCACCATTTCGCATGCGAAAACAAGCCATCTTCTTCAAGCAAACCACTTGCAAGCAGCTCCTTTTTTTGCTCTCCTGACAACGCCTCCGGCTCCTCACGGTCTGAAAAACGGAAGGCAGTATAATTTTTTGGAAAATGGGCAATCTGGCGGTCACTCAGACCAAGTTTCTTTAATCTGCTTGTAATGTTGGTACAGGTTTGTTGCTGTACCCTGATGGCAATATCCTCACCGCAATCAAATGCTTGTATATCGGTCACAAAGGGTTGATTCTTGCCATCGATCAAAACATGGAATCCATCCGGTTCACCCGCATAACTCCTTTCCATGACGCCAGCAGCGGAATATTCCGGCAAAGGAAACATGACCGACAAGGTCACCGGCTCCTCTGTCAGATTGACAAACTCATATTCCACTTTGATCTTGTTGACACTGATCTCCAACACCTCCTTGCGCATTTTTATTTTATCGCTCTTGCCAGGCATCATGATGCCACCTATAGCAACTCCAGCGACACCATCATTGGCTTGAGCAAAAACAGGTATACAGAATATTATGGCAACCGATAGATA
>NZ_RXIU01000271.1 GCF_004217665.1 Candidatus Magnetaquicoccus inordinatus
GTAGCCATGCCCCATGTTTGCCTGTTTTGACCAGTAATTTCCGTAGGGACCATGGTGCTTGATCAAGTTTGATACGTTGTTTGCGATTGCCTTCAAACAGCAATTCCACGTGTAATAGTAAATCGGTCCAAACAGTTTGAATACACATATATCCACAAAAGACTCGACCACCTAATGCGGTCATAAAAAAGAGTCCCAATGCGGCGGCAATTAGAAGGAATGCTAAAAGAATGATATCTTGAGGCCAGATCATTAAATCGAATATGTAAAATTTGCGTGCAGGAAGATCGAAAAGGACTGCCTGATTGGGTAAACCTTCCGGCCTTTCCCAGCGAAGAAATGGTAAAAGAAAGAAAATAACAAGTTCTACGATGTACAATTTATTACGCAGGGATCTAAAAAAGCCTAACTGGTAGCGTGGATAGATTTTTTTCCATGCGGCGTAGAGAGAGTCTGTTGCACTGGACATACAAATACCTCGCAATTTTTGACAGATCGTTACATAAAGACAAAGTTTATTTTTTGATATTTTTTGATTGCTTCTTTGGCAGATTTGGTATACTAACAGAATCGCACGGCATCGTGATAGAGGATGTTGTGTGATTCGGCCATTTTTTTTTCTCGCTTGCCTAGATAAAAAAGGAAGGAGGGCTACGTGGGCCAACAACCAATTCAGCAACATCTGTATGACTACGAAATTGTCAAAAAGTTCTCAGCAGTCGCAGTAATCTATTCCATAGTCGGATTTTTAGTGGGAGTGATTTTGGCGCTGCAACTGGCATTTCCCGATTTGAACATGAATATTCCCTATATCACGTTCGGTCGGTTACGCCCCCTGCACACCTCGGCAGTTATTTTTGCCTTTGGTGGCTCGGTGCTGTTTGCCACCAGTTATTATGTGGTGCAGCGCACCTGCAAGGTACGACTCTTCTCCGATTTTCTCTCCAGTTTTACCTTCTGGGGATGGAATCTGGTGGTCGTGCTGGTGGTGATCACCTATCCGCTGGGTATTACCCAGGGCAAGGAGTATGCAGAGCCGATCTGGCCGATCGATCTGTTGATCACTGTGGTATGGGTTGCCTACTTTATTAACTTTGTTGGCACCCTGTTGCGGCGGAAGGTTGAGCACATCTATGTTGCCAACTGGTTCTATTTGGCCTTCATCCTTGCCGTGGCCATGCTGCACATCGTCAATAACTTGGCCATTCCGGTCAGCCTGACCGACTCTTACCCCATATTTGCTGGGGTGCAGGATGCCATGGTGCAGTGGTGGTATGGTCACAATGCGGTAGGCTTTTTCTTGACGGCCGCCTTTTTGGGCTTGATGTACTATTTTGTGCCCAAGCAGGCAGAGCGTCCGGTCTATTCCTATCGTTTGTCGGTGGTGCACTTCTGGGCTTTGTCCTTTTTGTATATTTGGGCAGGTCCGCACCATTTGCATTATACAGCCTTGCCGGATTGGGCCAGCACCCTGGGTGCAACCTTCTCCATCATGCTGCTTTTGCCCTCCTGGGGCGGCATGATCAACGGTATCATGACCCTGTCAGGTGCCTGGCATAAACTGCGTACTGATCCGATTCTGCGCTTCTGCTTTGTTTCGCTCTCCTTCTATGGTATGTCCACCTTTGAAGGACCGATGATGTCGATCAAAACGGTCAATGCTCTTTCCCACTATACCGACTGGACAATTGGTCATGTGCATTCTGGTACGTTGGGTTGGGTGGCGATGATCTCCTTTGCGGCTCTCTATCATATGGTCCCGCGTTTGTGGGGGGTAACCATCTACTCCACCCGTTTGATCAACTTCCACTTTTGGCTCTCCACGGTGGGTGTGGTGATCTATATCGTGGCCATGTGGATCTCCGGAATCATGCAGGGTTTGATGTGGCGGCAATATGATGCTTTCGGCAATCTCAGCTACTCTTTTGCCGAATCGGTAGCCGCTATGCACCCCTACTATATCATCCGCTCTATTGGTGGTGTGGTCTTTTTGGTGGGTGCATTGGTTATGGCCTATAACCTGGTCATGACTGTTCGGCAAAGCGGTAATGGCAGTCAGCGTGTGGCGGCTTGAGTGGGAGAATGACGATGATTAAACATGAATCCATTGAAAAAAATGTCTCCCTGATGATCGTCTTTACCTTGGTGGCCATTGCCATCGGTGGCTTGGTGGAAATTGTGCCGCTCTTCTTTATCAAGAGCACCATCGAACCGGTCAAAGGGATGCGGGCGTATACCCCCTTGGAATTAAAAGGACGGGATATCTATATCCGTGAAGGATGTTATAACTGCCATTCACAGATGGTTCGGCCCCTGCGTGATGAAGCGGCGCGTTATGGTCATTACTCTCTGGCTGCCGAAAGCATGTATGATCACCCCTTCCAGTGGGGTTCCAAGCGTACCGGACCGGATTTAGCCCGCATTGGTGGCAAATATTCCAACCATTGGCATCTTGCCCATATGGAAGCGCCTCGTTCTGTGGTTCCGGAGTCGGTGATGCCCGCCTATCCCTGGTTGCGTAAAACCGACCTCAAGTATGACGACATCGAAAAACGGATGCAGGTTTTGAGTATGGTTGGTGTGCCCTACACTGCTGAGCAGATTGCCAATGCCAAAAAGGATTTGCTCGATCAGGCTTCGGCCACCGCCGATGCTTCCGGTTTGACAAAACGTTATGGCAACAAAGTCCCCAAAGATGATTTCGACGCCCAGTCAGATCGTGTAACCGAATTGGATGCCTTAGTGGCTTACTTGCAGATGCTGGGAACGCTGGTGGATTTTTCCAGTTATCAGGCTCAGACCCGCTGATAGAGACGAAGGAGAAGAGACGATGGCGGACTTAAAGGATGGAAAAACCACTGGGCACCAATGGGATGAAGAGGAAGGGTTCCCGTTGCAGGAGTATAACAACCCCTTGCCACGTTGGTGGTTGTATAGTTTCTATGCCACAGTTGTCTGGGCGGTGATTTACTGGGTGTTGTATCCGGCCTGGCCCCTGGCAGATGGTTTTACCAAAGGGGTGTGGGAATGGTCGATGTACAAAGAGTTGAAGCAGGATCTGGATGCGGTGGCTGTCAAACAAAAACCGTTCAATGATCGTCTGGAAAAGCTCTCATTGAAGGAGATTGCCAGCGACAATGCCTTGTTGCAGTTTGCTGTGTCGGGTGGCAAGGCGGTGTTTGGTGACTATTGTGCTCCCTGCCATGGTGGTGGTGGTGTTGGGGTCAAGGCGGGAGGCTTTCCGACCTTGGCTGATGATGATTGGTTGTTTGGTGGCGATCTGGAGACCATCCGGGAGACCATTACCAATGGTCGTAGCGGACAGATGCCTGCCCATTTGAAGTCGGCAGGTGGTGCTTTCAGTGATGCACAAGTGGATGATCTGACCCAATATGTGTTGTCTTTGTCGGGTAAAAGCAAGGATGCGGCAGCCGCTGCTCGTGGTGACACGCTCTTTCGTGGTGAGGCCGCTTGCAACAGTTGTCATGGTGATAAAGGGGATGGCTCCTTGAAAGGAACACTGGCTGGTGGTGCGTTACCGCCGGTGGGTGCGCCCAATCTGACCGATGCCATTTGGTTGTATGGTGGCGATGTACAGACTGTGCGTGAGTCGATTGCCAAAGGTCGGACTGGTCATATGCCGGCTTGGGGTAATGAGTCCGCCAGTCGCAAGCTGTCACCTTTGCAGATTAAACAGTTGACCTTGTATGTACACAGTCTGGGTGGAGGCAAATAATCCTGCAGGAGCATTATCCGGCTGAGGATTGAGCAGAAATCTGGCTAGCAGTGAGAGGTGCCGAAGAGTGTAAAATTTCTTCGGCACCTTTTTTTTGTCATAACTATTCACTGCCCAAAACCATTGCGGGTCCAGGGAGGGCACCTCCCTGGCCGGGTCCAGGGATGGAATCCCTGGGATTTTGCTTTTAATCTTTTGC
>NZ_RXIU01000272.1 GCF_004217665.1 Candidatus Magnetaquicoccus inordinatus
GACTGCCAGACAAGGGAAAATCTTCGTTGATGCCCGCCGCCGACCAGCCGAGACCGTGTGCGCTGGCAGGCAGAGCCAGACGGCTCTCCTCCTCCTGCAACGGCAATGCCCGCAAGGGGGCAATCGGATAGACTCGCGAGCTGGATAAAAAGAGCAGACGTCCACCCTGCTGGCGCAGATATTCCAGACAGTTGATCAAGCCTGCAAGATTGGACTCAACCACATAGGCGGGTGAGCCACCATAGCCGGTATGGACGCTTGGTTCCGCAGCACACTCCAGCAATAAATCCACCGCTCCCAGTTCAGCCAGATCGTTGCTGTTGCGAATATCGCCATGCACAAAGGTGACACCATGGGCGGCCAGACGTGGCAGGGTCCATTCGCTGCCACGGCGGCGCAAATTGTCCATCGCCAAGACCTGACAAGCGCCATAGTCGCGTTTGAGTGCGACAGCCAGATTGGAACCGACAAACCCGGCTCCACCGGTGACCAGGATACGTTTCATTGTCTCTACTCTGTGGAATGGTCTGTGCGGGGCGAGGCGAGCAAGAGCTGCATAAAACGCGGCAGATTATGCTCGGCACGAATCTGTGCCGCAATGGCACGCGCCGCCTCTTGATACTGCCGCTTGCGCCGATGCAGAGCCAAAACGGCTTCCGCCAGGGCTTGCGCAGAAAATTCGGGCATCACCACTGCTGGGGTCGGTTGCAGAGGGCGGACAAATTGTTCCATCCAGGAGCCCTCACCGGTGACCACCACCGGAGCGCCACAACCCAACGCCTCTACCATGATGTGCGAGGTGCGATAGGTGTAGGAGAGCGGTGAATAGGGAATCAAAACCGCATCGGCAGAGGCAATTTTGCGAAAATAGGCCTCTCCATACAAACGGATATTTTCAGTCAAACGCACCCCGTGCGCGATCTGGCGCAGACTCTCGATAATCTCTTGATCTTGCGGATTGACGTTGGTGATATGCAGATCAAAAATAATCTCCGAGCACTGTTGCTGGACCAGGCGAATCGCCTCCGGCAACAAAATAAAGCCCTTTTCCCCCCGTGCCTCCCCCAAAAAGAGCACTGTGGTCGGAGCGGTGTCGTTGATCGCTGGCAGCGCTGGCAGAGAGGCAAATGGCGAAAAGTCGATGGAGATGGGTAACAAAGTGGCCTCAATCCCCGCCAGTTGCCGATAATAGTCGCGCAAGGTGATTGAATCGACAAAAAAGTGCACACGTGGTCGCAAGCTGTTGAGCAGTTGCAAGCCCAAGGCAAAGAGCGGCTCTACCCAAAAGGGAATATTGCGGATTGTCAACATCAAGTTGGGGGGAAAACGCAGCATCAGGCAGAGTTGTGCCGGCAGCTCTGGCAAGGAGCAGAGCCAGTGGTAGAGGCCAATCAGAATGCTGTCATAGAGGGTGTGGATGATGATCCGGTCAGTGGCATGGATAGTTAGTCCGTGGCGCGCATCATTAAAAAAGAGCCGATTGCGTTCGCCGCCCAGATCCCGATTGGGATCTACCCCCCAGAATAGCGATTGTACATCTTCTGGCAGGGTAAAGCCGTGGGTGGGCAGATGGCTGATATAAAACTGGCTGCTCCAGCCCTGTTGTTGGCAATAGTCGCGGATGGCATTGTTGACCGCCACATGGTGGCCATAAAAGCCAAACATCGGATCGAGCACATGGATGCGTCCAGAAAAGGAGGGTATGCTGCTGCTGGCGCTGGCGGGCAGCGGCTCTTGTCTGGCCTCTTCTGGCAGAAAGCTGGGTATAATGGCTGCCAACAGGCGCAAGGCCAGCCAGATCAATGCGTTGTTTTGTTGGCTGCGTGCGGTCAACAAGAGATTATAGAGCAGGGGAATCACTATCTGCTCCAGCAGGGGGCGCTGTTGCTCGGAGAGTGAGGCTGCCTGTTGCCGCAAGCTCTGCAAAGCGTTTGTTGTGGCCTGTGCGTCGCCATACAACTCCCCACCCACGGCGCTGGCCAGGGAATAGAGAGGATTTTGCCGACCGCTTGCTTGCAACACTATCGCCAGCACATAGGCGGAGCGCACCCGTCCCTCCTGCAGCAGGCGATAGAGGGCAAAGGTCAGCTCTTCACTATAGGGTTGTCCCTGTAAATAGTGCAAAAGCGCTTGGAGGTCACCGCGCTGATCCAGCTCCAGGATGGTTTCCAGGCAGTTGCCGGGGGGTGGGGTGCTCTCTGTTGTTGTGGCCGAGAGCAGGTTGCTCTCGGCGGCAGAGTCGGCATTGTTGAGAGCCGCCAGTTTGACTGCACCATCGGCATGGCGTTGGTAGCCAGCATCGAGACGCGCACCACGATAAGAGGGGAGAACACCGGTTTGCGCCAGGGTATGCAGTGGGGTGCCTTCGATTTCGGCGCATCCAGAGGTTTGCAGCGAATCAAAGGGCAGAGAGCGAATAAATTGCCGGGTCTCTTCGCGTTGGGCATCGCTTTCTCCTGGTAGTCCCAAGGTAAAGGTGCCGTGTACGCTCATTCCCAACTGTTTCAGGTAGAGCACGGTCTGCCGCGCCTCTTCCAGATCAAGCTTTTTATTGACAATCTGATCCACCACCTGCTGATTGCCGCTTTCGATACCCAGCTTGACGCCAAAGCAGCCACTCTCTTTCATGGCCGCCCAGGTGGAGGCACGAATGCCATCCGGGCGACACATCGCCGACCAGGGTAGAGCGATCCGTTGCATCACCTCGCACATCGCCAGCACATGCCGATCCCCCAGATTGAAGGTATCGTCATCAAAATAGATGGATTGAAAGCGATAGCGTCCCACCAGTTCGCGCAGCATTCCTTCCATATAATCGGCTGTATAATGGCGTACTTTGCGCTGGCCGCTACCATCGGGATCGTTGCCGGTCATGGTGGCCGGCCAGACACAAAAGATACATTTATAGGGACAGCCGCGACTGCTCCACACCTGTGCTTGCGGAAAGCGTTGACCTCTGGGATTGCTGTCACAATAGCGATGGGCCAGCAGATCATCATAATAGGGATAGGGGGCGCTGTTCATTTCGGCACTGCTCAACAGCGCATAATCGATCATGCCCTCTTTATCGTGGGCGATGGCCTCTGTTACCCCTTTTTCATATTCGCCACGAATGATGCTGTGTACCAACCCGGAGGCCAAAATCTCCTCGCCCTTGCTGGCAATGGGTCCAGTGAGCAGCAGGCGCAGATCGGGATGGCGCCGCTTGATCTCCTGCAATAACAGTTGATCATGCGGCCAACTGGGGGTGGCGCTTTCGATCACCAAATGGCTGAAATGTTGTTGTTGCAGATATTGAAAAAAGGAGTGATAACTCTCACGCAGAGCAATGCTGTCGCGCAGCAATACTGGTACGCCCAGATGCTTGCGGGCATAGGTAGCGGCATAACCGAGAAAAAACGGATAGGGCAGATAGTCACCAAAACGAAAATGGTCTGGTGTCGATTGGCCATGCAAGGTAAAAGGCCAGCGCGAACCACAGCGTACTCCGGCATGGGTGAGCGAGCGTGCCTCTGCGCTGCTTAATTGGAGTGGCGTATTGCTGACCCACCAGGGAGGATTGGCAAAGAGAATTTTCACTGAAAGCTCGAATATATAAATAGTATTATTGCGCGGGCAGAGGCACTCTCTCCCTGCCAGTCTGCCGAGATGAGACTCCTGCCATACTCTGTGCATCCCATGGCAAAGCGTTTTTGCAAATTGCCCGGCCTGTATATCTACCGGCGCAAATACTCCTCATCATTGATAAAATCCTGCTCTTCTTCCGTGTCGCTTGCTTCCCCGCTGCCTGCACTGACCTCCACTCCGCCAAAACGGTCCAGATCCTGTTGCAAGAGATGGATATGCTGACCCAAGCTGCGTGCCAAAGGCAACATTCTTTGCAGCAGCAGCCCCTGCTCCTGCATGCGTCCCTGCAGGGCTTGTGT
>NZ_RXIU01000273.1 GCF_004217665.1 Candidatus Magnetaquicoccus inordinatus
CGGCGCGCCTAATGGAAGCAAGCTGTGCGGATTGGCGCGCTTTTTTGCGCCAATCCGCACAGCATCCCCATGGGGGTAGAGTTGGCGAGTCATCGCAAACCGGGTAGATTTGGCGAGCCAGCACCAACCTGAATAGTTACCCAGATTTTTTACCTGAAGCAACGCAAATGGGTATGAAGCACAGGGCAAGCGCATTTGCCAATTTTCTCATTGTTGCCACATGCGAAACTGTGCATGTCGGGCGTCCGCCCTCCCAAAGCGTGCCCCTCCGGGGCACAGATTTGTGCGGCGTGCGCGAATGCTTCGCATTCGCTTCTGGTGAAACGCCGCACATTTTCAGCAGGGCTTTGCCCTGCACCCACCAGGAGGAGATAATCTCCTCCTGGACCTCCATAACAATTTTCTGGTTTGCAAATGCGCTTGCCCTGCTATGTAGCAACCGAGTTGGCAGAGAAAGAGGTTGGCCACGCGGTTTTAACAGGGTGGTAGAGTCGTTGGTGCCTGGCAATGTGGGCGTAGCGGTGCATTTTTGTCGCCGGTACAGATCATTTGCCACTCTTGTTGCAGGGTGCCAGGTGCAGGGCGGAAGAGGGGTATGCGATATTGTGCTGTGGTCTCTTGGCCGCTGACGTTGAATTGAATGTTCAGAAAACCAAAATGGATGGATTGTCCAGCCGATTGCCCCGCTTTGTTGTTCCATGCGCAACGACTGCCCGGTGCGCCGGAGAGGGCGACTCCACCATTACCGACGATGATTTGCAGAGGTTGCTTGGCGGATGGCTGTACCCAGGCAAATTGATGCAGATGTGCAGAGAGCAACAGGGCCACTTTAGGGAGCTCTGCTTGCAGATCAGAACTTTGCAAGGCTTTATAAAAGACAGATTTGTCCAGTTCGCCCTTTTTGGTTGTTTCATAGGCAGGGATATGTTGAAAGATCCAGGCAGGCTGCTCGGCTGACAGGGGAGTCAACCACTGTTTGGCGATGTGGTTGTACTGGAGCCGGTAGAGCTCTTGGGTTTGCTGTGGATTTTTGTCGCGTCCGTCACCAGTGCGTACCAGGTCGAGAAAGAGCAGACGCACTTTCTGTTTGCTTGCTTGCGGCTGGCTGCTGCTGCCACCATAAACCTGAGCATCAAAGGCGATAGGTGCGAGCAGATCATGCTCTTTGCCAGCAATATCCTGACACTCCTGGTTGCCACTGCCAAAAAAATAGAGCCAGCCCTCACCGCGATTGTTCCAGCCCGAGTTGTCCCAGTCATTGTTTTTGACAAAGCACCCCTCGTGATTGCCGCGCAAAATCACCGACCAGCTTTGCGCCAACAGGGTGGCATAAGGAGCGAAAAACTCCTCTTTCCAGCCCAGTTTGCCATTGCTGCTGCTCCAGGAGTCGATGACTCCCTCTTTTTGTCCGGAGTAGCGCATATCTCCCAGATGCACCCAGAGGGGAGGCAACGAGTTGTCTGGCGCAGAGAAAGCCTGCTGATTAAGGGCGGTCAGCAACCAGGGCAGAGCGGTGGCCCTGTTTTTGGAGCCTGCTGGTGGAGTGGTGGCGCAAAATTGCTCCTTGTTATCCCGGCAGCCGGTGCAACCAGAGGTGATCAGTTGGCTCAGAGGCATCGCGCCCTGGCGCAGATCGGGCAGTTGAATAGGTGACGATTTTTTGTCGCCCGCCAGATAGCCGACACCCCATTGTTGCAACAGTGCATCATCGGCACTGATGGTGCGTTCACAGAGCTTGATCTCTTTGAAAAAGGGTGTAGAGGCCACCTCCCCTCTTTTGGCACGCTCTTCTAAAGTATAGAGACGTTTTGCTTTATCCCGTTTGGGTCCATCATAAAGAGCAGGACAGGGATCTTGGGCATCGACGATTGCGCGAATGGAGAGGTCAGGAAGCCAAAAATTATTTTTTTGTTTTCCTGCCTGTAGTTGCACCCAGTGGTAGTGTATCTCGGCCCATGTCTCTGTTGGCAGCAACAAGGTGAAGAGAAGCGTCAAAAAGAGCCAACAGCAGTTGCGCCTGAGGTTTATTGTCATTATCGTGGTATGCTCACAGAGTTGAGATAATATTGTCACAATCAATTGATGGTATAATTGCTGCCATTTGGTCCATACATTGTTCCCACATCTGTTACCACTTTGCCTGCTGGTGCCAAAGCCAGAGAGAGATCCCAATCAGCCTTGCCGACGGCGTCGATAATCAATTTACAGAAGGAGTGCAACAGCTTGGGATCCATGGCCACCTCGATACCATAGCTGGTTTGCGGGTGCAAACCAAGCAAATAGCCACCCTGTTCACGCGGTTCAATACGCGCACGGGTCACCAAAACTGGTACTGCTCCCAGCGGCATTTCACAGGGCTCTTCCTGATAGCGGGTAGCAAAATCGGTTTCGGAGACCGCTTGCTGATGTACAAAGCTGAGCAGGGCAGCACGGTTGTGGGGATCGACAGGAGTGGTGCTTTCCAACTGTACATGTGTTTCCATTGCCTGACGCAAACCTGGCCATAAACGTTTGATAAAACGGCGTGTCAGCCAAAAACGAAACTCGGAGCGCCCATGGGTATTGATGCGCAGTTGCAGGCGATCTTCTTCGGCAGAAAAGAGAACTTGGATTTGATGGATACGGTGTGCGCTCATGGATGCGTGCTCGCGTATAGAGACAGGGTGGAGTCATTAATGGATGTCAAGTATACGGTTCACCCTGATTTCCTGCAAGCATTACCAAGCAGAAAAGCCAACAAAAGCCAATTGATTGCACCACCATAAACCCGATCAACACCGGTAATCTGTATCCAATTGTCAGGAAAAATTGAAACATACTGCAAAAAAAGGTTGAAATTGTTGGAATAGATCTGTAAAATTATCGGTCATTGTCGCTCCATATTAGAATCGCTCTGTGCACTTGTCGAGAGAGGGGCTTGTTTTGCAAAAACAGCCGCTGCCCATGGAGGCTCAAGATGGCAAGTTCGGTGCAGTCGAAAAAGCGGTCCGATGCTTGCATAATCGGTCGACAAGTGAAATGTGCGCGTGTTTTGCCGATTAGCCGCATGGTTCTTGTGCGGTAAATGATCCGGTAGCGCCAAACTGAAGGGGTTACCATGAAACAAACCGTTGGTAGAGTATTCATGTGTGCTGTCGTGATGCTTCTTTTGACCAATACGGCAGCAGCCGCCGATGCACCCATTAAGGTGGATTGCAAAAGCGACAAAAAATGTGAAGAACTTCAGAAGGCCGCCACCAAAAAGTAGTCGCATTGTTTGGTAGAACAGGTCGATGGTGGCGCAACAGCCTGTCGGTATTTGCCAAACACTGAAGACTGGACCGGATCTTCCGGCAAGGTCGCAAGCAACACAATGCAGTGCCAAAACAGTCTTAACTTCAATTAACAAATTAAGCTCTGGGATTTAAGGAAAGCGTAAGATGCAAAATCTCAAACGGATGTCGGGTGTGATCGCCATGTTGGTTGCCATGGGTTTGTGGGCCGCTACGCCGGTTCAAGCCGCTGATATGGGTGGCAGCATGCAGACCATGGAAAAACAGCACAATGCTGGTAAAAAACACGGCAAGAAAGCCAAAAAAGGCAAAAAAGCCAAGAAAAAACCTGCTGCCGCCATGTAATTTCGGCAGCCGACAGCGCCACAACTGTGCTGTCAGGGCAGAAAATGAGCGAGCTGGGATCCCTGTCTCGCTCTTTTTTTTGCTGTCAGGGCAGAAAATGAGCGAGCTGGGATTCCTGTCTCGCTCTTTTGTAACTATTCAGGTTGGTGCTGGCTCGCCAGCTCTACCCCCATGGGGATGCTGTGCGGATTGGCGCAAAAAGGCGCGCCAATCCGCACAGCTTGCTTCCATTAGGCGCGCCGCGCCGACGCAAAAAGCGCGTCGGCTTGTTGTGAAAGGCGCGCCAAAGGCAAAAGATTAAAA
>NZ_RXIU01000274.1 GCF_004217665.1 Candidatus Magnetaquicoccus inordinatus
TGCCGCTGAGCAGGGTTTGCGCCACGCCATCTTCGCTATAGGTGATGCTGTTGCCAGCAACCGCCACTGGGGCATCGTTGACCGCCACCACATCCACTGTCGAGCTCACCACAATGCTTTCATCCGTACCATCATCGACCAACCATTGTACGGTGCGTTGCCCTGGCGTTGGATTCTCTCCAGCAAGGTTGTTGTATTGAATGGCGCGCAACAAATCGCGATAATCGGCGAGTGCGGCACTCCCGGTCAGATTGAGCACCAAAGAGCCGCTGCTGTCATCCCAACTGCCACTAATCCCTGCCTGATTGACAAAGGAGAGTTGATCCTCACCGCTGACATAACCGCTGGCAATGACCAATCTGGCGCGTTGCAAGGTGGCATGATCGGCATCACTGACGGTGACCAAACCATCCAAAACCTTTGCCCCATCGCCCTCGGTATAGAGCAGGTTGCCCCCGGAACTGAGCAACGGACGATCATTGATGGCGCTCACCTGGATGGTACTGCTTACCAACAGGCTGTCGGAGATACCATCGTTGACCAGCCAATGGACTGTGCGCAGACCGGCAGTAGGGCTGTCACCGGCCAGATTGCTGTAGGTGATACTTTGCAGTGCCGATTGATAGGTCGCCAGGGAGGCGTTTCCAGAGAGAGTCAAGGTAGCGGTCGCGCTATCCCACAAAGAGGTCAAACCGCCACTGTAGGAGAGCAGATCCTCACCGACAACATAGCCGCTGCCTATCTGAATGAGTGCCGAAGCCAGTGTGCCATGATCCAGATCGCTGATTGCCACCCCATCATCAATAACCTGACTGCCATCACCTTCGCTGTATGCCAACAATTTTCCGGCGGCAAGCACGGGCAGATCATCCACAGACAATACATCGAGCAGAAAGGGAAGTGCCACGCTATCGCTGCTGCCATCATTGACAGTCAGAGTCAGAGTACGCACGGCAGCACTGGGATTGTCTGCGGCCAAATTGGCATACACAACCGAACGCAACGCCTCTTGATAGTGGGCGATAGTGGCAACCCCCTGCAGGGTCAAAACACCAAACAAGGAGTCCCATGTGCCGCCGATACCATGAATATCGGTAAAGTTTAGCGCATCCTCGCCAAAAATAAATCCATTGGTAAAGCGCAACACGGCCGAACTCAAGGTACTGTTATCGGCATCTGCCAGCAACAAACTGCCATCCAGCACCGTGGCATTGTCCCCTTCTGTAAAGGTCAAACTGCCGCTGCCGCTCAAGGTTGGGGCATCGTTAACCGCTGTCACAGCAAGCGTGGAGGTGACAGCAGCGCTGTTGCCATCGCCATCATTGACAGTATAGCTCACGCTACGACTGCCAACTGTGGGCTGATCCCCGCCATTATTCTGGTAACGAATGCTCTGCAAGGCGGCCTGATAGTGGGCAAGGGTTGCACTGCCGCTCAAGGTCAATATACCGGTTATACTGTTCCAGGCACCGGTGATACCGTTGGCATTGCTAAACAGCAACTGATCTTCCGCAGAGTGATAACCACTACTGATCTGGATCACCGCCCCTTCCAGATTGCTGTCATCCAGATCGGCCACCTGCAACAGGGGGTTGAGCAGAGGGGAGGCATCACCCTCTGTAAAGCTCAGGGCATAGCCATTACCGGCGGTAATCTGTGGCAAATCAGCCTGCGCGATGACGTTAATCGTAGCAGTCACCGGCAGTGAATTATCAACACCATCATTGCCCATAAAGGTGATGGTGCGCATGTTGGCCGAGGGGGCTTCACTGCTATTGCTATAGGTCACCGCACGCAAAGCGGCCTGATAATCGGCCAGGGAAGCTACACCACTCAAGGTCAAGGTGCCGCTTGTCCCATCCCAGGAGCCGATAATCGCAGCCGTATTGACAAAGGATAACTGATCGGCACCACTCTGATAGTTGCCGCTGATGCGAACTGTGGCACTGCTTAATTGGCTGTGATCGACATCACTGATGGTCACTGTGCCATCCACCACCTGTGCTGCACCATTTTCTGTAAAGCTGCTGCTGGCGCCCGCACTCAACAGGGGTCGATCGTTTACCAGGTTGACGGTAATCGGTACAACCACCGTTGCCCCGCCCAATCCGGCTGCGCTGGCCGAGAGAGAAGATTGTATCGTAAATTGAAAGGGAGCATTGGCTGTCGAATTATAGTTGCTGGTCGGGGTAAAACATAATCCGGCCTGGCCTTGGGCATAGCTGATAAAGTCATTATTGTTGATCGGGGTTACCCCATCCTGCAAAAACAGGCTTCCCCCAATAATACCGGTGATCTGAAAAAAACCTACCTCACTGCCATCCCCGGCATTGCGACTGAGCACCAGACCGCTGCTGGTTTGCATATCTTCGTTGGTGGTTGCAGAGGTGGCAGAAGGGGTATCGGCGATGGCATTGACAGCAATGGTTACACTATCGCTATCGCTTTTGCTGCCCCCAGATCCTGTGTTGCCCAGATCATTGCTGGTCAAAGTCAAGCTATCGCTACCATTATAATTGGCCGTTGGGGTGTAGAGCAGTTGATCCAAAGCGGCATTGATCTGTGCGGCAGTACCGGACAAGGTGACAGTGGCGGAGGAGTTGCCACCGACGGTCGCTCCGCTTCCCGTTGTCACGTTCACGATACCATGCAAAACCGCTACAGTGACCGATAGTTGATCGGTTGCACCACTTTGGGCAGTATCCGCCAGATCACTGACAGAAAGCAGATTGCTGTTGGCATTATTGAAGGTCAGCGAACCATCCTCCGCTAGCGACTGGGCAGCGGGAACCGTATTGACCGGCGCATCATTGACAGCGTTAATGGTCAGATTTGCCGTAGTCGAGGCACCCAAACCGATGTTGTTAGCTAAAGTTGCGGCGGTAATGGTAAAGCTAAACAGCCCGTGGACATTGGCTGCAGGGGTAAATCGCAATCCGGCATTGGCCTGGGCAAAGGTAATAAAATCACCTTCGTTGATTATTGTTGTGCCGTTATTCTGGTAGAGTGTGCCTGGAATGGTGTTGAGACCGGTAATCTTGAAATAGCCCACCTCGGCACCATCGACCGCATTGCGACTGATCAGCAAACCGCTACTGGTTTGTGTATCCTCGTTGCTGGTTGCCGCCGTCACCGCAGGAGTATCCGCCATGGGCACGATGGTAATTCCCAAACTGTCCGTGGTGCTTTTCACCCCTCCGGCCCCACTGTTGCCTTGGTCGTTGCTAACAATCTGCAATGTATCGGCACCGAAAACATTGCTGTTGGGCTGGTAGCTCATACCTTCCAACAAACTGTTGATCCAGGCTACCGGTCCGGTCAATACCAGCGTAGCCGAATTGTTGCCGGTAATGGTTCCTCCGGCCAAAGCAGCCACGGTCAGTTTACCTTTGGTAACCGACAAGGTGGTTTTTACGGATGATCCGGTTTCACTGGCATCATCGTTCATGGTGATGGCATTGCCGTTGCCGGTACTGAAAACCAGGGCAACATCTTCAGCAACACTTTGCGCTGCTGGCAGAGTGTGTTGCGGCGGATCATTGACTGAATTGACTGTAATGTAGGCTGTCACCGGAGTGCTGAGCAGGGTTCCATCGTTCAGGGTACTGGCCTGTACGGTAAAGCTGAACAGGTTGCCTCCTGCCGAGGTCATGCCGGGGGTAGGTGTAAAACGCAATTTGGCTCCCACCTGGGCGTTGGTGAGAAATTGACCATTGAATACCTGTGTCGTGCCATCGTTCAGAAAGAGGGTGCCGTTGGTGATGCCGGTAATATAAAAATAGTTGACCTCGGCACTATCGACAGCATGACGGGTGATGGAGAGACCGGAGTTGGTCTGGGTGTTTTCTGTGGTTGTGGAGTTGGTAACCGAAGGGGTAT
>NZ_RXIU01000275.1 GCF_004217665.1 Candidatus Magnetaquicoccus inordinatus
CAACCGCTTCGCCACTCAAAACACAAATCCGCAGTGGAATTGGTTCATTCAGTTGCGTAAAGGCGGGATGGAGTAGTGCCAGTATCCGTACCTGTACCGGTCGCTGTGCCGGTGTCCGTACCTGTCGCTGTACTCGTGGCAGTACCAGTGTCTGTGCCGGTGCCGGTCGCTGTGCCGGTGTCCGTACCTGTCGCTGTACCGGTGTCTGTGCCAGTAGCCGTACCTGTGCCGGTCGCTGTACCGGTGTCTGTGCCGGTACCAGTGCCGGTGTCCGTACCTGTACCAGTAGATGTGCCAGTACCAGTATCCGTACCGGTCGCAGTGCCGGTGGTACCGGTATCCGTACCTGTGCCGGTCGCTGTACCGGTGTCTGTGCCGGTACCAGTGCCAGTATCTGTACCGGTGCTTGTCTCTGTACCAGTACCTGTCGCTGTGCCGGTGTCCGTACCTGTCACTGTACCAGTGTCTGTGCCTGTGCCAGTATCAGTGCCAGTACCTGTGGCAGTACCTGTACCAGTGTCTGTACCAGTACCTGTCGCTGTACCAGTGCCAGTATCTGTACCGGTGCTTGTCTCTGTACCAGTGGCGGTGCCAGTACCTGTGTCTGTGCCGGTGGTACCGGTATCCGTACCTGTGCCGGTCGCAGTGCCGGTGTCCGTACCTGTACCAGTATCTGTGCCAGTACCTGTGCCGGTGTCTGTACCAGTACCTGTCGCTGTACCGGTGCCAGTATCTGTGCCTGTCGCGGTTCCAGCGTCTGTTCCTGTGGCAGTACCAGTATTTGTGCCACCAGTACCACCTGTTCCAGTACCGGTACCCGTCCCATTAGGTGGTTCTGTTGTATGGGGAGGTTCTGTTGTATGGGGAGGTTCGGTGGTTACAGGCTCTGTGGTTACAGGTTCTGTCGTCAAAGGCTCTGTGGTTACAGGTTCTGTCGTCAAAGGTTCTGTGGTTACGGGTTCCGTTGTCAAAGGCTCTGTGGTTACGGGTTCCGTTGTCAAAGGCTCTGTGGTTACAGGTTCTGTCGTCAAAGGTTCTGTTGTTGCCGGCTCTGTTGTTCCAGATGGTGGTTTTTGGTTGGAAGGTGGTCTTGTTATTGATTGTGTCTGACCAGACGGCTGAGGTATTGTATTGCCATCCTCCCTGCGTCCCAAAAATTCAGGCTCTTCTGTGATTGGCTCACGGCTATCCTGATACTTGATAGGTGATGTATCATGTCCAAATTCGATTGGTGCAAATGTAGGTTCCTCTGTTGGGGGCATTGGTACCGGTATCTGTTGCCGCCCATCAGGATTGGTAATCGGATCAACACGATCCAGCAACCCCATCTTGTCGACAACCAGATCTACAGCGGAGTGTAAAATGGCATCTGAGCCATGAAATCCTTTGGACACTTCCACAACCCCTACTTCGGGTTGTAGGTTTGCCAAATCGGAATATTCATTGGTCTCCCAACGAACAGACTGAATCAGTTCACTCTGATCCGCTCCGTCCGACATGTGTGATGCGGATAAATCCAGTAGTTCTGCCGCCTGTTGTTGTTCGGTTGACGGTTTGAAACTACCATCTGTACCCATTTGTGGACCAGTCTCATTGTTACTGACTGATTCGGCCATGTTCATCACTCCTGATGCGTTATGATACTCGCCAAATAGCGCAATTTGCCCAAAGTAAAACCAATCAACATCTGTTACATTAAACTAACCATATGAATTTGATACATTTTTTTGCATTTTTCTGCAGACCGCCATACCCCAACATAACCATGGCATACTACCGACTATTTGATAGTATAGGGAATAAAAAAGGAATTACAATAGCGAAGTGGTATTATCCCCCATTCGTTATATACACAGGCAAAATCAACCGGAATCCGGTATCATCTTTACCTGTATCTGGATAGGTTCCTCCTCGGTAGGCGGATCGCAGCAAATCTGGAGAGGAGCGCCACGATCCTCCTCGTTTAATGCGATAGCCAATTGCTGTCCGGTGCACTGGATTGCGTAATTTTGCCTGCATGGTACTGTAAAAATTTTCATCGTATTTATCCAAGCACCACTCCCATACATTGCCGTGCATGTCATGCAGGCCATAATAATTGGCTGCAAAGATGCCACAAACAGTTGTTCCTTTACGATAAATTCCTGTTTCTCCCTCGCCGTATACAGCCTCGCCATAATAATTTGCCTGATCAGTACGAATCGTCTGACCGCTGGAAAAGGCGGTGCTGCTGCCTCCGCGACAAGCATATTCCCACTGGGCTTCTGATGGCAGTGCAAACGGATACCCTGTACGCCTGCTTAGCCACTGGACGAAGGCCATGGCATCGAACCAACTGATATAGACAACAGGATGTTGATCTGTTTGGGCAAAGCGGGTTTTACGCCAATTATAGCTATCCAACTTTTTTCTGGCTCGTTCATTATCTCGTAATGCAAATTGCATGCGCTCTCTGTCGGTCTGGTAGAGTGCCTCTTCGGCAAACTGGGCAAATTCACGCACCAACACGGGAAAACGCCCCATCCAAAATCCATCCAGTTCGACTCGATGGCGTGGCAATTCTCGCGCAAACCATTTATTGAATTCCGCCTCATCTTCTTGTTTACGCAATATTTTACTCTCAGCTTCCGATTGTCCCATCATGAATTTGCCACGTGGAATCCAGTTGAATTGCATTCCAGTTAACGGTTCACGCCAGGTTTCACGAATTTTTGGGGATTCGATAAGGTTAGCATTCTCTTTATAACTGACCTGGGTAGCCAAAGAATCACGTTCTTCCCAATTTTTTTGTGCTTTTCGCAGAGCATCCACGACAGTGTTCATACTGGCATAACGCACTCCGGTGACAAGAGGTTCTGTACTGGAGCGAGCAGGAGCGCGTTTTTCGCACAGACATGTTTCAATAATTTTGACACACTCTGGCATTGTTTGACGGGTTACAGGTGACCATTGTGGGCCGCCCTGTTCACGTAATTTTGGCAGGAGAGGTTTAAGATAATCATATCCATCGACTGGCCAACGACCTTCCAGAACAAACATGCCGATCATACCGAATCCATAGATCAAAATTTGCTCATCGATGATGTTGACAGAACGATCGAGCAATTCAGGAGCCATATAAAAATCGGTTGTAATAACACGATGATAATCTGACAATCGCGCTTCATAGACACCACCAAGATCGATCATGGCCATTTGAAATGGTCCATGAGGCATACCATTGACCATGATATTTTCCAATTTCAGGTCAGTAACGATCAAACCGGTATCTTCGAGCAATTTTTGTAACAGGAGAGCCAGTTGGATCAACAGAGCGAAGCGGCGAGCGATAGTCAGTCGTTTTTCCCGCGCCAGCTCCTTGATACAGTCGTATAAGTCATAGGGCCAATAGTCCATATAGACCAGACCATACACTGCGATGGGATCGTTATTATCCTGGGTTTGCCAAGCATGACAGGCACGCACCCGTACCAGGCTGCCATGATGCAAACGATCCCAATTTTGTTGCAATTGTCGCCATTCATGCGACTCTTCCCAGTCCGAGGTGGTGTTGGTATGCGCTTCATTGGCATGCCGCATCTGCAAGGGAATGATTTTGACGGCAATTTGTTTTGTTTCGTCGGCAACGAGAAACACCTGGCCGAAGCTGCCCGATCCCAATAGACGAATCATGCGCAACGTAGGTGTGAAATGACGAATGATCAGTTCAGCCTGTTCTGGAATGAGATCGACTGGAGTGGGCATAGAGTTACTCCTTCCATTGTTGGCTAATGGGCACAGAAGCTGATTCCGATGGATCTGGAAAGCGATCTCTTTCCAATAAAGTCAGCCAGATGGCACTTCTTACCATTTCATTATTAAAATAGATTTCCC
>NZ_RXIU01000276.1 GCF_004217665.1 Candidatus Magnetaquicoccus inordinatus
TTGCCTTGGCGACGGGGTATCCTGTCTGCGGTCTTGGAAAGGAAGGGGAGTGCCTTCAACCTGCCAAATGATTCCCATTTCAATACAAGACTGGAAAAGCTCCCCTGGGGTAATGAGCCTCTGTTTCTGATCATGGCCGCACTGCTGGCGGCTGGAGGTAATCTTTCCTCTCTGCTGGCACTCAATCGCAGCGAACTGGTCATGGAGATGGCTGACAAAGAGCTAACCCGTCTGCGCGGCTTTGCTGGCAGGGTGGAAGAGCAGGCAGAGATTCTCTGTCGTTTGGCAGCCTGTGCCACCCTGACTAGAGGCTTGAGCAGAGAACAAGCCATGGAGTTGGCCGAGGCAGAAAAAAAGGAGTTGGGCTATGACTCCGCTGGGAGTAAAGGCTCCTTCGCCAACTGGCTGTATCAAGCACTTCCTGGACAGGAAAAAAATATTGCACCCATCCTCCCCGATCTGCTGGGAGAGGCAGTCATTCTCAAACAGTTTACCAACAAAATTTCTCCGAGTGTCGCCCGCTCGTTTGACTTGGCACCAAAAAATACCGCAGAAACGCTGGTCCACTGTGTTCAGGACTATTGCGATCCCTCCCATCCCAAGCAACACCGACAGCCCATTGACTGGCTGGCCCAACTGATCAGCCGTCCTGCCCTCGATCTGGAACAGGCCATGGCCATTGCTAATGCCGTGCCCTTAACCAGCATCGCTCTGAAAGAGCTGGCCGTGAAGGTACGTCAGGGTATTGTCAAGCGGTTGAGAGAAGAGATAGAACAGGAGCAAGAGGAAACATTAAATCCTCTGCTGGCCAGCTCATTAAATAATCTGGGTGTGGCATTAAACGATCTTGGCAATCGAAAGGAAGCGCTGGCGGCTACTGAAGAGGCCGTGGCCATCCACAGAGAACTCGCCGCAGCACACCCGGACGCCTTCAGGCCAGATCTGGCTACCTCCCTCAACAACCTGGGCATCCGCTTGGACGCCCTGGGCCGTCGCGAGGAGGCGCTGGCGGCTACTGAAGAGGCCGTGGCCATCCGCAGAGAACTCGCCGCAGCACACCCGGACGCCTTCAGGCCAGTTCTGGCTATGTCACTCAACAACCTGGGCATCCGCTTGGACGCCATGGGTCGTCGCGAGGAGGCGCTGGCGGCTACTGAAGAGGCCGTAGCTCTTTACAGACAACTCGCCGCAGCACACCCGGACGCCTTCAGGCCAGATCTGGCTATGTCCCTCAACAACCTGGGCAACCTCTTGAGCGCCCTGGGCCGTCGCGAGGAGGCGCTGGCGGCTTCTGAAGAGGCCGTGGTTCTTTACAGAGAACTTGCCGCAGCACACCCGGACGCCTTCAGGCCAGATCTGGCTACCTCCCTCAACAACCTGGGCATCCGATTCGACGCCCTGGGCCGTCGCGAGGAGGCGCTGGCGGCTACTGAAGAGGCCGTGGCTCTTTACAGAGAACTCGCCGCAGCACACCCGGACGCCTTCAGGCCAGATCTGGCTATCTCCCTCAACTTTTTGAGTGACCGCCACCATGCTTTCGAGCAACACCGGGAGGCGCAGTTGTTTGCCCAGGAGGCGGTAGAGATGCTCTCCCCCTACTTCCTGGCCTTACCTTTGGCCCATGGCCACAGGATGGGTTACATGGTGCAGGATTATCTTGAACGCTGCGAGGATGCGGGGATTGAACCAGATATTGAGTTGCTATTACCCATTGAGGAGCGGTTGCAACAATTGCAAAGCCAATAAACTGTGGGGAAGGATGCGCAGAGAAGGAGATCTGTTCCACAACGCCAAGAAAAAAATAGTGCCCGTGTGCGATTAATCCTTGGCAACAGCCTGGGCTTTGGTATATAAGCTCCGTCTGATTTGATAGCGCTTTGGGCCGTTAGCTCAGATGGCAGAGCAGCAGACTTTTAATCTGCGGGCCACTGGTTCGACTCCAGTACGGCTCACCAATTTTGCTGTATCAACGGTCACCCACAAGGTGACCGTTTTTGTTTGGGGGTGCGCCGGGGTTACACTACTGAGTTGCTATTCATCCGCAAAATCCAACACAAAAACATGCAAACAACGACCTTACTGCTCTCACAACACGCCACTAATTTTCTGGAAATTTACAGCAAGCTGAAAAGAATCACAAACGGTATGGTCGCCCTGGGTGTTTCGTGGGCACTGACATCTTTGCTGAACGGATGGGGATCAACATGGGTGGCTCTCCTTGGAAAATAGATTGATCCAAAAAAAACAGACTGAATACACATTTGATACACAAAATATCTTAGCCTGATGTTGCTGTTTATGTATTATATACACATCAACAACGGACGGAGGCAACAATGGGCAAGAGCATGAGCAGCCGGGAAGTGATCGAGATTTTGACAAAGGCTGGATGGCAGCTTGATTCGATTCGTGGAGATCATCACCACTTCAAACATCTTGATGTTGCTGGCAAAGTCACCGTGCCACATCCCCTCAAAGATGTCCCGTTGGTTATCGTCAAGTTGATTGAAAAACAAGCTGGAATCAAAATCAGTTAAGGAGGGCATCATGGAAATACGGCACTACCCAGCGATCATGTATCAAGGTTCTGAAGGGATCTGGGTTGGCTTCCCAGACATTCCTGGATGTGTGAGTTTTGGCAATACAATTCAGCACGCAGCAACCCAAGCAGAAGAGGCTTTGTCTGGGCATGTTGCGCTTATGGTCCGCGACGGAGATCCTTTGCCGGAACCGACGCCAATGGATCATCTTGATGAAGTTGCTCCTGATCCAGAAGATTCTGTGGAAGTTGCGCGGCTGCTGGTTCGGGTTGAAATTCCGGCGAAGTGGATTCGGCTCAACATGACAATGGCGGAAAACCTTGTCATTCGCGTGGACCATGCCGCCAAAGAGTTGGGGATGAGTCGATCTGGTTTTCTGGCGGAAGCAGCCAGAAGGATGCTTGATTCGGCAGGTTAAAAAAACCGGTTGAACCTGCGCGTCAGGCAACGTATCACAAAATCAGCCATTTTTCACTTGCACACCACACTTTCCACGAATCAAACGATCTTGGACAGGATGGTTGCGACTCCAAAGTTCAGGTGCTTTATTGGGACGGGAACAATTTGAGAATGCTGATGATGAACACCGCCTGACCGGCAGCTACACCGAACATCCACTTGATGGTTTCGGCCTTGGCTTCAGCAATCTTGGCTTCAAGTTCAGCCTTCACATCCCTGATGTCGCGCTTGGTCGCCATCTCAAGATCCTTGAGATCCCGCCGTGTAGCCAACTCATCCAGGTTCGCCTTGAAAATGCTGGAAAGGGTTTTGGCCTGCACCTCGGCCTGCTCTTCGGTAAACCCGGCGGCCTTCAGCTCTTTGACGTATGCGTGCGTGTCGAAAGTAACGGCTGTCATGGAGGTTCTCCAAATAAAATTAACCACTACACCAATTTACCACAAATCCCGCAGCACCCGGCAGAAAAATTTCCACTTGCCACCACCCGCCAGCAAGTGCACGGGAGCATAGCCGGTGTTTGCACTCCCTGTCTGTGCTGCTCTGGCGCTGAGGAGGCCGTTATTTTGCTCCGGGTGGCAACAGAAAAAAGTTGCCATGCCTAATTGTTGTAGCTACAATTTACATCATGAAGATTGCTTTTGATGCCAGCAAAGATGCCAGCAACCAGGCCAAGCATGGGGTCTCCCTTGCGATGGCTTCTCAACTGGACTGGTCGCTGGCCGTTGCCAAGCCTGACCAGCGCAGCGACTATGGCGAGAGACGCATGATTGGCTATGCCCCGCTTGTGGACAGGGCAAGCGCATTTGCCAATTTCCTCACTGTTGCCACAAGCGAAACTGTGCATGTCGGGCGTCCGCCCTCCCA
>NZ_RXIU01000277.1 GCF_004217665.1 Candidatus Magnetaquicoccus inordinatus
GTCTGTTGGAAGGCTGATTTCGTCACACTCCCCTGCGGTGTTCGTGAGAAATGCATTCCTCCTGAGCCGATACTTCATGAGCCCAGGAATCCTGCTCTGATCGTGAAGTGCGAGCCCGCTTGCGGGATTGCCGGAAGCGATTTATCAGGAGTCCACTTTACTAAAAGGGTTCAGAGGACGCAAAATCCACGGCACAGGCGGGGGATCTTATACAGGTGAAAAACGATAAAGAGCAGATTCGCCGCCGCATGCGTACTCTGCGGCGGGATCTTGGCTGCGAACTGGTGCGCCAGTACAGTACCATGGTCGCGCAACACGCACAGGCCCTGACGGCATTCAACGCCGCCACCCGCTTGGCGCTTTACCTCGCCGCTGATAACGAAGTCGATCCCTCCCCTCTCCTCCACACCGCCTCCGTCGCACACAAAGCCATTTTTTTGCCGCTCATCGATCGCCCTCTTCAGGCGTTACGGTTGGTTCGTTACCAACCGGGTGATCCGCTGCAACCTGGACCTTTTGGCATTCGTGAACCCCTTTTGCCAGAGGCCGCTGCGGTGACGGACCCGGACAGGGTGGCGGATCCGGCCACTTTGGATATTTTATTTTTACCCTTGGTCGCCTTTGACCGGGCAGGCAATCGGTTAGGCTATGGTGGCGGTTATTATGATCGTCTGTTAAGCCGATTGCCTGCTGGTGGCACGGGCAAGCCGTTGTGTGTTGGCTTGGCTTACCACTTTCAAGAGGTTGACGATCTACCGCATGCGCCGCACGACTGGCCCATGGCGGGGATCATTACCGATCGGGAGGTGATCCGCTGCCCAGCGCGTTGGCCCCAAGATTCTATTTGCATTTAAGCGCTGTCGATTTTCCTCTGGGAATTCGGTACCGGGGAGTTTGGATTTTATGGAAATTCTTATTTTATTGGTCGGTGTTCTGCTGGGATCTGGCGGGGTGCTGGCTGTTCATTTGCAACAGCGCAAGGTGCGGGATAATCTGCTTGCCCAAAAGGAAGAGCAGATGCAACACCGCTTGCAGAGTGCCGAAGAGAAGGCGCTCATCGCCAACCGGGAGATCGAACTGAAGGTGCAGGCCGAGCGGTTGCGCATTCAGGAGGAGGTCGAAAACAAGTTCAAGGAGCAGGATCGGGAACTGGAGCGGCAAAAGCGGCGTCTGGACAAGCGCGAAGAGCAACTGGATCGCAAATTCGACCATCTGGATCACTGTTAAAAGCCGCCAAATCCTCCGCCGAACCACCACCTCGACCACAAATGATCACCTCGGCCCGCCCATCCCGCCATAAACGCTGCAACGCCTCCACCAACTCCCGATCCGCCCCCTCCCCCTGCACACGCGCAGGCGACAACAGCAGATGATAGCCAGAAACCCGCTGCTCCAACACCCGTACCATGTCATGAATGGCCGCCCCCGTGGCCGACGTGACGATTCCAATACAGGAAGGCAAAAAAGGTAAAGGTCGCTTGCGTGCCTCGGCAAACAATCCCTCCCCCTGCAACCGGGCAAACAGTTGCAAAAAACGCTCCCGCTCACTGCCCGCCCCGGCAGGCTGCAACGCCTCGACAATCAATTGATATTCACCACGCGGCGGATAAAGCGCCATCCGCCCAGTGATCAGCACACTGTCGCCACTCTTCGGAATCACCCGCAACCGGGCTCGACTCGCCCGCCACACCACAGCCCGGATCCGGGATTGGGCATCCAACAAGGTAAAATACAAATGGCCCGACGCCGGTTGATGCAAATCACTGATCTCTCCCCTGACCCGGACAAAAGGTAACCCACCCTCAAGCAGTTGGCGAATCTGCTCGTTGAGCTGGCTGACCGTCAGCCAACGCTCGGCAGACAAACCATCACCACCATCACCCGCAGCAAACCTGCCCGGCCCCAGAGAAGAGAAGAATGAAGTATCGTCCATGCCTAGAGGATTGCAGAGATTCCCACTTCCGGCAAGGAACTCTGCCCGCCATCAAAATTATGACTGGCTTTCGTCAAAGTTTTTGCCGCATATCCGAGTGAAGCATGTTAAAGAAACTTGCCAAGCTTGGTACGCATGCGCCATACTGCCCCCGTTTTGTGTTTTGTACTGTTTTGGCATGGGCAATCGCCCAAGAAGGTTGTCATGAGTGAGTCCGATTATTCTACGGTCGATGATCTGCCGGAATATCCGGCCAATAATCCGGTCAGCATGGTGGAAGAGTTTGTGATCAATCAGGATTGGAACTCTGAACGATCCAACGAATACGAACTGTGGGCCGAGGTACCCAGCCAGTGGGGGAATCAACGTCTGTGGGTGGTCTACCATGAAGAAACCGGCTTTTTACAGTTTAACTGCTACCTGAACCTGAAAATTCCCGCCCGGCAATTTCTGTCCGCCGTACACACCATCACCCTGATGAACGAACGGGTCTGGCTGGGACACTTCGAAATCTGGAGCGAAGAACAGGTGCCCGTCTTTCGGGTCGTGCTGCCCTTGCGCAAAACCGAACTGCAAGAGTCGCAACTCGACGATGTCATGAGCGCCATGCAAGACGAAACAGATCGCTTTTTCCCAGCCATTCAATGGGTTGTCTGGGGCGGCAAAACGCCAGAAGAGGCCATCGCTGCCGCCATTGTGGAAACCGAAGGCGAAGCCTGAAACCCGCATAACCCACTTTTCCCCCTTCTTCGCATAGCCCCGACAGGCAGTATCAATAACTGGCATTTTATTTGCATTAGGTTATTGAAATACCGACCTGTAGCCGCCGTATCGGGAGTCGCTCATGCGCAGAATTGAACCTTTGGGTAAACTCAACACCATTCCGCCCAGCCATCAAAGCACCGTGCCGAATGGACTGCTCCAAGAGAGTCAACCGGACTCCTTTTATGACTTGTTGCAGGATGCCGCCACGACCTGTCGGCGCACTCCCAGCCGCTTTGGTGGCCGTTTTCTTGCCCGCAAGGCGGAACGTCCGTTGCGGTCGCGGCACGGGGTTTATGTCTGATTGTGCCGATGGATGCGCGGTCGCTTGACAGCATCCCAGAGAAAACCGTACTCTAGGGTCTAGCAGGAGCTTCGCAAATGAGCTCGAAACTCCGTCACGGCAAGACCAAATTTTTGCAATCGCTCAGTTCGAGGCAGTGATGAACTCTTCTCATGCGACGGGCCACTACCCTGATCCCTACTCTCCAGAACCGTCGGCTGCCAACCGGTCCGATCCGTTGGCCGAACTGGAGCTGCGCTGGGAAAGATTGGCGCGCACCCTGCATGGTCTGCGCACCGAGAATAACGCCCTGCGCGGCGAGTTGCAGGCCCACGAAAACCACCTGGAACAGGTGGAACGGGAACTGGCCGACCGTATGGAAGAGATTGCCCTCCTGCACCAAGAGAAAAACGGGGTCGAAGCACGCATCAATGGCCTGCTCGCCCGCTATGAAGAGATCGGATAATGACCATGTATCACCACCGCATGTGCATAGCTCAGGGATGAGGCCATGTCCGATCTGATTGAAGTACGCATCCATGGCCAACTGTTCCGGTTGCGGGCAGGTACCGAAAAGGATCATGTGCGTGAATTGGCCGCCTATGTCGATGACGTGATGGATAAAATATCCCGTCAATCCGGCTCCCCCTCCGTGGAGAGAACCGCGATTTTGGCCGCCCTCAACGTCACCGATACCCTTTTCCAACTGCAACGGCGTGTCGATTCCAGCAACCACGCCGTCGATGAGAGAATTACCAGATTGGTCGCCTTGAGCGACCGTCTGTTGGAAGGCTGATTTCGTCACACTCCCCTGCGGTGTTCGTGAGAAATGCATTCCTCCTGAGCCGATAC
>NZ_RXIU01000278.1 GCF_004217665.1 Candidatus Magnetaquicoccus inordinatus
CACAGCTTGCTTCCATTAGGCGCGCCGCGCCGACGCAAAAAGCGCGTCGGCTTGTTGTGAAAGGCGCGCCAAAGGCACAAAACAAAACCCCAGAGGCTCTGCCTCTGGACTCTGCCAGGGAGGTGCCCTCCCTGGACCCGCAATTGCTTTGGGTAGTGAATAGTTACGTTTTTTCAATGTGCTTGCCATGGTCAAGTGATGATCATGCTCTTTGCAGCATCCGCGCATACTGTTCGGCCAAGCATGCGGCTGTTTGGGCGATGGGAAAGCGTTGTTGAATCCGTTGTTGACAAGCGGGCAGATCCAAGCCGATCTGCGGCCACTGCAGCAAGAGAGTGCGCAACCGCTCCGCCAGAGCCGCTATCTCTCCGGGTGGAAAGAGAAAGTTTTGGTCGGTGACAATCTGTTCGATGATGCCGGTACGGCTGGAGAGCAGCGGCACTCCGGCAGCCAATACCTCGATGGCGGCCATGCCGAAGGTTTCGCGGCGCGACGGATTGATTACCAGGGGATAGCGGCGCACCAGCTCCTGAAAAGCCTCGATGCGGCCTATAAAACGGAGCTGACAACCGGGAAGCTGCGGCGGTGGCGCTGTTGCGGGCAAGCTGCCGGTAAAATCAACAGTCATACCCTGCAAAAGCTGCTGCGGGGCCAGGATTTGCAAGGCTGCCAACAGATCAGACCATCCCTTGTTGGCTTGCGCAGAGCCGATCACCAGGATCTGTTTGGGAGTGGTTGGGGAGGGTGATACAGGAGGATAAAACTCTTCGGGCAGGAGACCATCATGGAGGGTGCTGATGTTGCTTCTCTGCGACCAGGAGGCAACCCGGTCATGCAGCTCCTGACCGATGGTGGCAAGCCACTGGCAATGTTTGACATGATATTTGGCATAGTCCTCTTGGCGCATGCCCGAATCACGCAGCAGCAAGGCGGCGGGAAGCTGCAGTCGTTTGGCCAGTGCCAGTGTAAGAATCCCCTCCTGGTGGTCGTTGCCTTGCAGCAGATGGATGGGAAAAGGGGCCGCTTCCAGGAGTTTGTGCACCTCTTTGGCAAAAAGGTTGTTTTGATAGAGTCGGGCCGGAAGAGAGCGGGAGCTGGGAAAAGGGTGCATCAGGACTGGAATCTGCTGTGCGCGACAGGCATCAACCAGCCAGCCTGGGCCGGAGGTCAAGAGCAGCGATTGCCAGAGTTGGTGTTGGGCGGCATAGCGCAGCAGACGCCATAAGCAGCTCTGTGCTCCCGCTTTGTGCGGTCGGTTTTGCACAAAGAGCACGCCAAATGGCGGGCAGTTCATAGGGAGCTGTTTTGGTAGGCCGCTGCATAGTAGGCCGTGCGGCTGTCCGCAAAATAGGGACGGCAGAGCGCGGCATATTCATGGAGTGGCAGGGTGAGAAACATCTCCGCGTAGGCGGCAGCATGCGCCGATTTTTTCAGAAAGCGGCAGTTCCAGGCGTTCAACCCCAGGGCAAAGTGCGCCCAGTCGCGCTGCTGCATTTGTGAACGGTAGCAGCGAATCGCCTCAGCTTTGCTTGTGCTGACTGCGGTAATATCGATCACTACATTGCCGAGTACTGCGGAATAGACTTGATAGGCCCAAACATCCAGGGTGGCAGGGAGCAGTTGCTGTGTGCTCAGCCGCCATAACAGTTCGCTGCAACGTCGATGATCATCATGGTCATCAAACAGCGAGGGCAGCAGCAACAGATCGGGGTTGACCGCGCTGATGGCGGCGGCCAACTGTTGGAGCGCCTCCTGATCGGCTGGCAGTGCTCCATCAGGCCAACGCAAAAAGTGGCTGTTAAAGTCGCACAGACGGGCCACCTCTCTGGCCTCTGCTTCGCGGATCTCCCGTTCATGGGGCAGACCGGAGGTGAGATAGAGCACTGTAATGGTGGCCCCCTGGGCACGGCTTTGCAACAGGGCACCGCCTGGACCGAGCAACTCATCGTCGGGATGGGGGGCGAGCACCAGGATCCGTTGTCCCGGCAGGCCAGTTGCTTCAACCGGTTGTAAATTACGGCTGAAACGGAGGGTGTTGAGTGCCTGGGCGGCCAGAGGCAGATCGGTTAATGTTTGCCAGTCACGAATCAAAAAGCGGTAGCTGCGACGGGTAAAGAGCCAGGATTGAAGACGATCTTTGAGGCTGCGTTTTCTGGCCATGGCAATCAGACCTTGGGTGTGTGGGCAGCGAACATGGTTTGGCGAATCACCTGTTCCATTCGTTCCAGCATGATGGTCAGTGCAAAATGGTTTTGCGCATAGTGTAAGCCGTTGCTGCTTAAGCGCTGACGCAGTGGCTGATCCTCTACCAGAGTAAGAATTGCTGCACTGAGGGCGTTGGCATCTTTGGGGGGAACCAGCAGGCCGGTTTGTTGTGGTTGGATGATTTCACTGATGCTGCCGACCGGGGTGGAGAGCACTGGAATGCCACAGGCCATGGCCTGCATCAGGGCTTGTGGTACCCCTTCGTTGGCATAAGAGGGCAGTACGAACAGATCACAGGCTTGCAACCAGGGCACCACATCCTCTTGATTGCCCGGCATGGTTACTTGTGCACCCAGGTTGAGTTGTGCCACCTGTTGTTGTAAATCGCTGAACATGGGGCCGTCGCCCACCATTACCAGGTGCAGATCCGGGCGTTGCAGTTTGGCCAGTGCCTCCAACAGAAAGGCATGTCCTTTCCAACTGCGCATGGTGGCCACAATGCCGAGCACAAAGGGCTTGTGGGTCAGACCCAGTTGTTGTCGGGCTGTCGTGGCGCAACCGGGTTGAAAACGCTGCAGATCGATGCCGGTGGGGATGGAGGTGATGCGTGCGCCGGGAAAGCCGTTGTCACCTATCAACTGTTGACGCAGGGCTTCACCGGTGGTGACAATATGCTGGCAACCACGGGTATAGAGCCAGCGGCTGGCTGGATTGCGCGGCACGGCTGCTGAAATATGGCGCAGGCGGATCACCACCGGTGGTTTGGCGAGCAGGCGGCAGGCCAAAGCCACCAGCCAACTGTCTACAGAGCTGTGGGTAATCAGACAATCCAGCGGATGTTCATGCAGCCATTGGCGCAAATCCGCAAGGCCAGGCAGGGATTTGCGTGTGATACGTACTGCCTGCACTGGCAGTTGCCGTTGTTGGGCAGCATGATAAATCTGTGCTTCTTGAGGGGCAAGCAGGGTGACTTGGTGGCCCTGCTGCAGCATCCCTAACGATTCGGTGAGAATCCGCAGCTCTTGTCCCCCCCAACCCAGTGAGGATTCGGTATGGGCAATGCGCAGTGGTTGAGAAGAGAGAAGAGTCATTGTTCGTTATGCAACATTCTTGTAAAACAGTAAACAGTGGTGGCGAGTCCCCCAACAGTTGAGAGAGCAGCCCTATTATCGACACGTTATCGTAACTTTTGCAGCAGTGCTTTGCAAATTTAATTATCCATCACCCAAAACAACTGCGGGTCCAGGGAGGGCACCTCCCTGGTGGAGTCCAGAGGCGAAGCCTCTGGGGTTTTGCTTTGCTTTTAATCTTTTAATCTTTTGCTTTTGGCGCGCTTTTCACACTAAGCCGACGCGATTTTTGCGTCGGCGCAGCGCGCCTAATGGAAGCAAGCTGTGTGTATTGGCGCGCATTTTTGCGCCAATACACACAGCATCCCCATGGGGGTAGAGCTGGCGAGCCAGCACGAACCTGAATAATTTGGTGAATGGTTTTGTGAATAATTTTGTGAATAATTTGAAGTTTTCGCACCGTTGCCACACGCTTAAACTGTGCAGGTCGGGCGTCCGCCCTCCCAAAGAGTGCCCCTCCGGGGCACAGATTGGTGCGGCGTGCGCGAATGCTT
>NZ_RXIU01000279.1 GCF_004217665.1 Candidatus Magnetaquicoccus inordinatus
GTGCGGCGTTTCACAAAAGTGAATGCGTAGCATTCACGCACGCCGCACAGATTTGTGCCCCGCAGGGGCACTCTTTGCGAGGGCGGACGCCCGACATGCACAGTTTCGCTTGTGGCAACAGTGAAGAAATTGGCAAATGCGATTGCCCTGGCATCAGTAGGCTCTCTTGTCGATCTGCAGTTCCGGAAAGGGAGCGGCTGCAAAATTGTGGCGCAATTGATACAACTGTTGATGGTTTTTCAAAAAATGCCACACACGGGGACGACGCAAAGCGATATTGCCATAACCACAGATCACCAAGGTGTCGGGAGATAACAGCTCTGGGTGCAGGGAGTGCTCTGCCGCCGCCGGGGGTGACCCCTCAAGATCATCCACCCACCACTCCAGTTCATGTATCTGACACCACAATCTTTGTTCAGCGCCAAACAGAGAGGCCGGTATCTGCACAATGATCGGACGATGGGCGAGATCCTTGCGCCACCAGCGAAGAAAATGGAGAGTCACGGTAACAATATCTTCCCAGTTTACTTTTTGTTGCCAGGGTTGCAGCTCCAGGCGAAAAAGGGTCTGCGCAATACCATGCAACGGTGTGCAGGCAAGAGCCTGCACTATCTCGGCAGGAATCGCCGCAGCAAAATTTTCGCTTAAATAGCGCAAGGTGGCATACAAACGGGCAGCAAGCCCAAACCGTTGCGCGCGGGCCAGCAATAGCGGCCACTGAATCTGAAAATTTTTGTTGCCCATCAAGGTCAGACAATCAGCAATCCATCGTATCGGCGGCAACGGGTTCCATTGACCGCCATGAATGCACAGATGCAAAAACAGATCAGTATCCTGCAAATAGTTGACCTCTACGCCAAAAAACTCCCCCGGTTTGGCCGCCTCCCAAAAAGGGGCACTGCCTTCCTGGTGATAAACCAGCTCCTGAAAAACCTGGCAGTGCAGATCGATCTCAAAACCATACTGATCACGCATGGTAAAGCCATGATTACACTTGCGCAGACTGTCAAACAGGCCAGGATCGATCCATTCGCTGGAAAACACCATAAAAGCTTGATGCAGATGTTCAGGTCGCACCAACAGATCCACATCCGACATGGGGCGCACACTCAGCCATTCCGGTTGCAAATGCAGCAAGGCAGCCCCCTTCATGACAATCACCTCGATGCCTTGTTGACGCAACTGCTTAATTTTATTAGCCACTCTGTGCATCAACAGATGATTGCGGTAGAAAGTCTTGCGATAATTGCCCTTAAAAAAGGAGAGCAGAGGGTGCTCAGGAAGCAGTTGCTGCAGACGTTTATACAGATAGGGATAGAGACGATACGAACCATCATCCAGATTTTTGATATCAACTTGCTGTATCCAATGATAAAAACGGTTCACTACCTCTGGTCGGTCACTGAACAAAATCTGCAACAACTCTTCCTGTTCCGGCTGAATGGCAAGCACCCTGGATAAACTCTGCTGCTGGAGCAACTCTTGCAAGGTGCTGGCACAATCGCTGACTGGTGCGAGCGCATGAGCCAGTGCCGATTGGCAGTGCAACCAATAGCGAAACGGAGAGTGGTCACTCTCCTGGTTTTGATAAAAAAAGGCAGGCAAAGAAAAACGCGGATGGGTGGCAACGGCGGGGTGCTGCCCGTGGCGCAGATAGTGCAGCAGAGGATTGCCAGGAGTTCTGGCAGCCTCTGGGTTGTGTTGCATATAGTAGGCACCATCAAAAAGAGCGCATGGTTTGCGCCCCTCTTGCCAACCATGGCGAAAATAGTGACCAACTGCCTCTCCATTGGCGGCGACCACATCCGGGTTGCAACGGCGATAATAGGCCACATCAAACAGCGGATGGGGTGAAAGATCCCGCCAATAGCCAACCAGCAGAAAGTGTAAACGCGGTAAAGTGAGAACAACGCCAGCAGGCTGTTGAAGCTGGTACCAGGATTGCTGCCAACAGCCGCGAAAAAGTGCAGGCAGCATCGCCCCCCAACTGCGCAGACGATGCCCTATTATAGTCCAGGAGAAGCGCTGCGCGGATCGACTAACGAGTCGCAAGAGCTGCATGGGGAGGGATGGCTTGATCACCCGATCATCTTTCCCTGGTTGGACAGGTTGTTGCGCGGCGCCTTTGTCCAACCACAGCTCTCCCTCTGTGTGACAGTGTCAGCTAACCGCTGCAATCTCTCTGGTTGGTGCATGTTACTGGTTGACTCAGCACGTCAAGGGGAGGGATCCAGACTCAACACGGATAGGCTGTCCAGGAAAGATCATCCCTCTTGATCGATCCCCAATCACACTCGCCAGCCTGTCTGAGCTTACCATTTCAGCCTGCTGATGCAAGGAGCCAAATCGCTTCTGCAGCAGACAGAAGAGCGGTTATCCTCCTTCCCAGCCCCAAAAATCGCATTTGCAAATCAGAAAATTATTAGGGAGGTCCAGGAGGAGATTATCTCCTCCTGGTGGGTGCAGGGCAAAGCTCTGCTGAAAATGTGCGGCGTTTCACAATAGCGAATGCTTAAGCATTCGCGCACGCCGCACCGATTTGTGCCCCGCAGGGGCACTCTTTGGGAGGGCGGACGCCCGACATGCACCGTTTCGCTTGTGGCAACAATGAGAAAATTGGCCAATGCGCTTGCCCTGCCCACGGAATATTAAGCCCTTGGCATGCCCAGTTCACCTGGAGAATATACCACGATTTTGCTGTTGACTTTTGGCCACAAGGGCATCATGTTCTCCCCAGATGCCACACCAGGGGTGTTAAATTATTGCTCACGTTTCCTACCTGCGGCAGAGAGAATGCGATTGCACACAGGTCCAGTTGGGCTGATCTCCTGATTCCCTGTTGAGTGAACACTTGGACCTACGAATAACAGACCCAGCAACGACCCATGACACGTGAATCCATAACATCAGATCCCTTCTCGACACTGGCGCAATGGGAAGCCATGGGCGAAGCAAATCTGCTCTCTGTAGTCATACCCGCGCACAATGAAGAAGCGACTATTACGCATACCGTGCTTACTCTGGTAGAGAGCTTGCAACGTGCACAAATCGCCCACGAAATTCTGGTGATCAACGACAACAGTACAGACAGCACCGAAGAGCATCTTCTCGCACTGCAAAACGCTCAACCGACCGTCCGTTATCTCAACAACCACTATCCGCAAGGATTCGGCTTTGCCATCCGCTATGGTTTGAGCTGTTTTCGTGGCGATGCCGTGGCCATTGTCATGGCTGATGGCTGCGATTCACCTGAGGATTTGGTCAACTTCTACAACAAGTTACGCACTGGCTATGATTGCGTTTTCGGAAGCCGCTTCACTCCTGGTGGTCATGTTGTCCACTATCCACGACTCAAATTGCTGCTTAATCGAATGGGCAATACAGTGATCCGTCTGCTGTTTTTGATCCACTATAACGATATAACCAATGCCTTTAAACTCTATCGCCGCTGCGTCATCGCGGGAGTACAGCCTTTATTATCAGCACATTTTAATTTAACCGTAGAGATTCCATTAAAAGCGGTAATCCGTGGCTATAGAGTTGCCGTATTGCCCAATAGTTGGCACAATCGCGTCCATGGCAGCTCAAAATTTAAAATCAAGGAGGTGGCATCTCGTTATCTCTGTACCCTATTTTATTGCTTCTTTGAAAAATGGCTGTGGCGCGACAACAAAGCCCATTGGCAAGCCATGCCGACTGAGCGCCCGCCAGTCGCAAAACAGCCATAGACCTATTTACTGAGAATATCGCGCATTGATGCTTGCCAA
>NZ_RXIU01000028.1:0-7142 GCF_004217665.1 Candidatus Magnetaquicoccus inordinatus
AAATTGATATTCATCGGTTGAAAATTGGCACTATTGGCACCAGCAGTGATATGGTTTAACAAGGCGCCGTGCGCTGTGGTCAACGGCGGGAGACGGGTTATCTGACCACTCTCTACCTTTTCGGCCAAAAAGCGACCAGCAAGCAGTCCACAAGCAGCCGACTCCACATATCCTTCTACACCGGTAATTTGCCCCGCAAAAAAAAGATTTTCATCCGAACGCAATGAGAGGTGCGGAGTCAATAAACGGGGACTATCTATAAACATGTTGCGATGAATGGCGCCCAAACGTAAAAATTCCGCCTGCTCCAGTCCCGGTATCGTGCGAAAAATGGCTCTTTGTGCCGGCCAGGTCAATTTGGTCTGAAAACCGACCATGTTCCACAACGTGCCCAGATGATTATCCTGGCGCAACTGCACCACCGCATAGGGGGTTTTGCCACCCTGGTGCGGATTACGCAAACCAACTGGTTTCATCGGTCCAAAGCGTAGGGTCTCCAATCCTCTGCTGGCCATGACCTCAATCGGCAAACAGCCTTCAAAATAGTTGATTTTTTCAAAGGAGCGTAGAGGGGTTTGTTCCCCTTGGCACAAGGCGGCAACAAAGTTTTCATACTGCTCTTTGTCGAGCGGGCAGTTGATATAATCATCGCTGCCTTTGTCATAGCGAGACTGTTTCCAACATTGGCTAAAATCGATGGAATCGTAGGAGATAATCGGGGCCAGTGCATCATAAAAAGAGAGCTGGGCCCCCAATAATCCTTCCAACCATTGGCCGAGAGCTGGAGAGGTAAGAGGTCCAGAGGCAATCAGGGTGATGCCATCTGCCATTGGCTGGGAGAGTTCACGACGCTCAAAGCGGATCAACGGCTGTTGCAGCAACTGCTCGGTAATCCATGCGGAAAAGCCCTCCCGATCAACAGCCAAGGCTCCTCCAGCCGGTAAACGATGCCGATCTGCCGCAGCCATGATCAGACTGTCCAACAGGCGCATCTCTTGATGCAGGAGCCCTACGGCATTGCGCTGTGGATCATCCGAACGCAAAGAGTTGGAACAGACCAACTCGGCACAGTAACCTGTCTGATGGGCAGGAGTATTCTGCTCTGGGCGCATTTCATAGAGGTTAACCGGAATGTGACGTTGCACAAGCTGCCAAGCTGCCTCTGCTCCAGCCAGTCCCGCACCAATAATATGTATGGGTGGATAGGTGGCCATCTTTTCTTGACTACTCTGTCTCTCGCTTATCCAGTGACTGCCTGCAGCAACACACGACGCTGAATTGCAATCAGTTGACCGATGCCGGTTTCTGCCATCCCAGCCAGGTTGGTAAATTCGCTCCGGGAAAAGGGATAGCCCTCTGCTGTACCCTGTACCTCTACAAAACGTCCTGCACCGTTCATGACAAAGTTCATGTCGGCGCCACAGCGTGAATCTTCACTATAATCCAGATCCAGCAATGGCACCCCATCTACCAAACCGCAGCTTATGGCGGCCAAAAATTCATTGATGGGAAGGGATTTAATCCGTCCCTTCTCCTTCAACCAAGAGCAGGCATCCATCAAGGCGACAAAACCTCCGGTAATCGATGCGGTGCGCGTACCACCATCCGCTTGTAAGACATCACAATCGATCCAAATGGTTCGTTTGCCAAGCATCTCCAGATTGACTACGGAACGCAGTGAGCGACCGATCAAACGCTGTATCTCCAGTGTGCGTCCTCCCTGCTTGCCCTGCGCCGACTCTCTGGGTGTACGATCATGGGTGGCCCGTGGCAACATCCCATATTCAGCGGTTACCCAGCCGCGATTTTGATCGCGCATCCAACTTGGCACCCGCTCCTCCACCGAGGCGGTACACAAAACACGGGTTGAACCACACTCAATCAAACAGGATCCCTCAGCATGGGCATTGACATGGCGGGTCAGGGTGACTGCTCGCAATTGATCGGCGCGTCGTCCATTGACTCTGGACATGGTTTACATCTCCTACGGCAAGAACAAGGGGCAAATATTAGGTTATACAAACAGTACGGGGGATCTCGCGATCCCCCGACTCACTACAGAAGGCAACAAGGTCTAAAGCAGACTCAAACAATTCCCTTTTTGGCACCCAATTGAATGGCGTTACTGACCAATTGGTGTACCCCACCCACAGTCTCCATTGGAATGTGATACATGGGTAGAATTTTGGTAAATTGGGCTTTGCAGATAGCGCAAATCAAAGCCATAAAGTTGACTTTGTCCTTTTTCATCACCTGTTTTAATGCCGTCACCCTTGGCATGGCTCCGGCAATGCGCAGATCCATCAACTCATCGGTCAAGACACCGCCGCCACCACCGCAACAGAAGGTCTTTTCATGAGTTGTCTCTGGATCCATCTCCACATAATGGTTGCAAGCAGCACGAATCAAAGCGCGCGGAATTTCAAACTGTCCACCCGGCTTTTCCCCCATGCGACTGGCACGCGCCACATTGCAGGAGTCGTGCATGGTCACCACATATTGATCATTGGCCTCTTTGTCCATGGTCAAGGCGCCACGCTGCAACAGATCATAGGTAAATTCACAGATATGTTGCGGAACCGGATACCGCGGATCGAGAAAATCAAAGGGACCGTTCAAGGTATTCCAGAAGCTGTAGGCCACCCGCCAGGCATGGCCACACTCGCCGACCACAATCCTTTTGACCTTCAAAGCCCTGGCTTGATCGGCAATTCGCTTGGCAATTTTTTGCTTTTGCGCAAAACTACCGATAAACATGCCAAAATTGGCCGCTTCCGCACCGATAGAGCTGATGGTATAGCGGATTCCAGCTTGATGAAAGACCTTGGCATATCCCATCAAAGACTGAATATGCGGTTCACTGAAAAAGTCGGCAGAGGGGGCCACCAATAACACATCTGCACCCTCTTCATCGAGAGGCAGGCGCACTTCATGGCCGGTATTCTCTAAAATATCCCCCTCCAAAAACTCCAATGTGCCCTTGAGCGCCGGTTTGGGAATACCCAGATTGTTGCCAACATCATGCACCTTGCAGATGATCTCGGTGCTGTATTTATGACCCACTCCGATGGCATCCATGATTTCGCGGGCTGCCATGGTTATCTCGGCTGTATCGATGCCATAGGGGCAAAATACCGAGCAACGGCGACATTGCGAACATTGATGAAAATAGGTGACCCACTTGCTCAGTGCCTCTTCATCAAAATCTACCGCCCGTACCACACCCGGAAACAGCTTGCCCGCCGGGGTAAAATAGCGCCGATAGACACTGCGCATCAGCTCGGCACGTTGTACCGGCATATTGTTGGCATCTTTGGTGCCCAGATAATAGTGGCACTTGTCGGCACAAGCGCCACATTTGACGCAAATATCCAGATAGACCTGCAGGGAGCGATACTTTTTCAGCATCTCACCCAGCTTTTCGATCCCTTTTTCCTGCCAGTTGTCAACCCTTTTATCCGGGAAACCCAACGGTACCATATGTTTTTCAATGGCCGGATAGGGTTTAAGATGTTCCATGGTCCCGACCGCCAGGGAGGGCGTTTGAATATCTTCCTGAATTTCCGGAACGGAATAGTCAGCCACGAATCGACTCCTTAGTTGGATGCCCAGGGGTTGACATGTCTTTTTTCTCTGGGATTATCGACCTGATTACGGGTCGGACTAAAGAAAATGCCTCCCAAGTGCATCAATTTGCTGAACGGGAAGAGCACAATCAGTGCCGCCACCATGAGCAAGTGCGCAATAAAGATAAAATCGCCCACCATCAACGTAGGCAGGGTTGCTTCCGTTGAGCTCCACATGCCCATCATGGCCGCCTTGATATGGACAATGTCGGGGCGGATACAAAACTGCATCAACAAGCCGCTGCCGCCGATTCCCAACAGCAAAAGCAACCACAGATAATCAGCCGGTGAGGAGATATAACGCACCCGGTCGATCAGCACACGCCGCAACAACAACAAACCAAGACCGCCCACCATCACCAGACCGGCAACTATTCCGGCAATTTGAATATGGGCGAAGAAAGCAGGTAAGGGTTCAACAAAATAACGCAAATGCCGGAGCAACACCAAAACCAGAGCACCATGAAAGGCATAACTGCCTGCCCAGGCCCATTTGTCACCCTTGAACAGACTATTGAAAAAAGCGACTTCCGTAAAAAGTCGCCACACCACTCCAGAAGTGGTCACAGGCGCGGGCGTTGTGGGAATTTTCAGAGGTGCCGGGCAACTGGCGTATAACCAGATGCGGTGGGCAAAGCCGACCAAAAAAATCCCTACCACGAGGTAAGCAAGGACTGTAAGCATCCGGCCCCCCCATCAAAAAAGGTGATGGAACAATACAATCACCCATCATGCCGAAGATTATTCGGCATGATGGCGATTGCTGCAACAATACAATTCGGGATTATGCGGAAACGACTGACAACCGCCGAAGGCAAACGCGATTAGACGCAACCGGTCGGTTTGGGCAAACCAGCGATTTTACAAGCCTGCTTGGCTGGTCCACCAGGATAGAGGTCATACAGATATTTGGTGTTGCCCTTTTCTTTGCCCAGCTTTTTGCCGATGGCTTTGGTCAGAATGCGAATCATGGGGGCAATCTTGTACTCTTCATAATATTCACGCAGGAAATTCACCACTTCCCAATGCGATTCGGTCATATCCACTGATTCGGTTTCGGCGAGATGCTTGGCAACCGCTTCGCTCCAATCACTCAGATTGACCAAGTAGCCATCTTCGTCGGTTTCATAGGTGTGACCATTCAGTTCAAAACTCGGCATAACAGCTTCTCCTTCACGTGTCAGGATTGATTTGCAAAAAACTTCGACTTGCCAACAGGACAGCGGGAAAAGGTGGCCTACAAGACCGGACCCGGACTGCCAGATCTGCTTTTAAGTGCTTGATTTATGTCTTGCTGTCCGGCAAATCCACCCGGAGCAACTACGGGAACATTAGCATATCATAATTTTCCCATAAAGCAAGAGTCACCTCGCCAACTGCCGACAAAATTTTCCCGGGTTCAATGCCGCAAACCATCTTTATCGCTTATATCGCAAACTTGACAGATCTCTCAAGGAATTTCACAATGCGCACATGGGGCTGCCTCATTAATTTTCAGTAATTGACGAAAGGGGATGTTAAACAATGAAACCGAAACATCATTTTTTTGTGTGCATGAATCAACGGCCAGAAGGACATCCGCGCGGATCGTGCAGTGCCTTGGGGGCGCGCCCTCTCTTTGAAGCCTTCCAAAGCGAGGTAGAGCGTCGTGGTCTGTTTGGTACAGTCCAGGTGACCGGAACCTTTTGTATGGGTCCCTGTGATCAGGGGCCAACAGTGGTGGTCTATCCGGAAGGGGTATGGTATGGCCACGTCAAAGCAGAAGATGTGCCTGAGTTGCTGGAGAGCCACCTTGCCGAACAGGGTGCCGTGCAACGGTTGCAAATCGCATGAAAATTTTGTTGATCGGCAGTGGTGGCCGCGAGCACGCCTTGGCTTGGAAAATGGCCCAATCACCACTGGTAAGCAAACTGTATTGTACTCCAGGTAATGCTGGAATTGCCGCAGTTGCCGAAAGGCTCTCTTTTGCTGTGGAAGAGGAGGAGGCGATTCTGCATTGGTTGCAGGCGCATCCGGTCGATCTGGTGGTGATCGGACCAGAGGGTCCATTGGTCTCCGGATTGAGTGATCGTTTGCGTCAACTGGGTGTGGCCGTTTTTGCTCCTTCGCAAGCGGCGGCGGCTATCGAAGGCAGTAAGGTCTTTATGAAGGATCTTTGTGCCCGTCACGGAGTGGCCACTGCGGACTACCAGGTTTTTCAGGAGGTCTCTGCCGCTTTGGCCTATCTGCGTAAGCAGGGAGCGCCCATCGTGGTCAAAGCATCCGGCTTGGCCGCCGGTAAAGGGGCGATTGTTTGCCAAACCCTGCAGGAGGCCGAAGATGCCGTGCAGAGGATCATGGTGGCAAAAGAGTTTGGTGCCGCCGGAGATCATGTGGTTATCGAAGGTTTTCTGCGGGGCGAGGAGCTCTCCTTTTTGGCTCTGGTGGATGGAGAATATGTTCTCCCATTGGCTGGCAGTCAGGATCATAAGGCGGTCGGAGAAGGGGATACTGGTGCCAATACCGGTGGCATGGGAGCCTATTCCCCGGCACCCGTTTTAACACCTGCTCTAGAGGAGCGCATTCTCCAGGAGGTGATCTATCCGATCGTGCGCGGCATGGCTGCCGAGGGCTATCCTTACCGTGGTGTCTTGTATGCCGGCTTGATGATCGATGGCGATGCTATTCAAGTTCTGGAATTTAATGCCCGTTTTGGCGATCCCGAAACCCAGCCGTTGTTGCTGCGCATGCGTTCGGATCTGGTCCCCCTTTTGTTGGCCTGTGCCAATGGCTCCTTGCAGGGAATGCAGATTGCTTGGGATCCACGACCGGCGTTATGTGTGTGCATGGTGGCAGGCGGTTATCCAGGTAAATATGCAAAAGGCCAAGTGATAACAGGGTTGCCACAATCGCATCAACAGTCGGATCTGCAGGTGTTTCATGCCGGAACCGAACAACAAGCTGATCATATTGTCACTGCAGGTGGGCGTGTGTTGGGAGTGACCGCTCTCGGTGAGAGTGTAGCGGATGCACAAAAACGCGCTTATGCAGCCGTAGAGTCCATTCATTGGCAAGATCTCTATTATCGCCGGGATATCGGTTATCGAGCCATTGCACGGGAGCAACAATCATGAGTAACAAACCCTTGGTGGGAATTTTAATGGGCTCGGATTCAGATTGGCAGGTGATGCAGGCGGCTGCATTGATTTTGCGCCAATTTGCTATTCCGTTTGAAATGATGGTCTCCTCGGCGCACCGCACACCAGAGCGAACCCATCACTATGCTGCAACCGCTGTAGAACGTGGCTTGCAAGTGATTATTGCCGGTGCTGGTGCTGCTGCCCATCTGGCCGGAGTCGTGGCAGCTTCCACTCCCTTGCCAGTGATTGGTGTGCCTCTCTCAGCAACCGGCTTGCAAGGTTTGGATGCTCTGTTGGCTACCGTACAAATGCCAGGTGGTATTCCTGTAGCGACCATGGCTATTGGTGAGGCTGGAGCCCGCAATGCCGCACTCTTTGCTGTACGCATGCTGGCTGT
>NZ_RXIU01000028.1:7872-16718 GCF_004217665.1 Candidatus Magnetaquicoccus inordinatus
CCTCATATCCCTTGCGTGCTTTGGTCATCAGCGAAAGATCAGGAGGAACCACACCAAAAGATTCCTTGGCGGCAACAGGATCCATACTGGAGGTCAGAGCATCCTTTTTGGTGCGTCCAACACCCTCAGCCAAGCTTTTTACTTCCAGTTCGCTAAAACCCAACTGGCGCAGTTGATCAAATTTGATATATTTGATCGAATGACAAGTAAGACAGGATTGTACCGCAACCTGGGCGCCGCGCTTGAGGGCTGCCTGATCAAACTGTCCAAATACGCCCAGGAATGACCAGGGTTGCTTCGGTGGCATAGCCGCACCACTGGAAGCTTGTGCTGTACCAGGAATGACCGTTGTGGCCAGAGTTGCGGCGATAACCAAAGCCGCTGCACTACGCATGATTTGGCCTACCCGCTTGCCCACGGAACGAAATCCGATAACTTCCAAACAATTCATGGTTCGTGCTCCCCTTAGATGCTCTTGGGTACGGGTTGGTGCTTCTCGATATCGAAGGCTGTAATCGCCCACAACAAGAAGAAATAGCCAAAATAGATGGCCGTACAGGTCCGGCCCACGATGATCAATGGCAAAGCACCATCAAAAATTGCTGCGTCTGCAGGATTGTAGCCTACCCAACCCAAGATCAAGCAATCCACGAAAAAGATCCAGAACAACTGTCTGCTGAGCGGACGATAACGGAAAGAACGTACCGGAGAGCGATCCAGAAAAGGCAGGATAAAAAGAATCATGATCGATCCTACCATGGCCAACACACCTGCCAATTTGCTGAACGAACCCAGAAAATCAATGGAGCGCAGAATGGCATAAAAGGGGAGAAAATACCATTCCGGGACGATATGAGCTGGGGTCTGCATCGGGTTGGCCGGGATATAGTTGTCCGGTTCCAGGAAAAAGTTGGGTGCATAAAAGACAAAGGCACAGAAAATGATCATGAAAATGCCATACCCATACAGATCCTTGATCGTGTAGTAGGGATGGAAAGGCAGTGTGTCTTTTTCATCATGCAGGTCAATGCCAACTGGATTGTTGGAATGGACCGCATGCAGCGCCCACAAATGCACAATCACGACACCAAAAATCACCAGCGGCAGCAAAAAGTGCAAGGCAAAAAAGCGGTTCAGGGTGGGGTCACCGACCGCGAATCCACCCCAAATCCATACCACCAGATCTTCACCGATAAAGGGAATGGCGCTCATCAGATTGGTGATCACCGCTGCCCCCCAGTAGGACATCTGACCCCAGGGAAGAACATAGCCCATGAAGGCGGTACCCATCATCATGAAAAAGATGATGATGCCAAACCACCAGAGAATCTCGCGCGGCTTGCGATAGGAGCCATAATACATACCACGCAAAATGTGGATGTAGACCACCATGAAAAAGAAAGATGCCCCATTGGCATGCGCATAGCGCAACAGCCAGCCAAAATTGACATCACGCATGATGTGTTCCACCACATCAAAGGATTGATTGGCATCTGCTTTATAGTGCATGGCCAAAAACAAACCTGTGGCAATCATGATAATCAAAACCAGCAAGGCCAGTGAACCAAAGTTCCACCAGTAATTCAGGTTTTTTGGTGTTGGATACTCCGTTGCCTGGCTTTTCAGCAACTCAGTGACGGGCAGACGCTCATCTACCCACTCCATAATCTTCGACACGGGAAAACTCTCCTTGGTTTTCTGTTGGGTTGGTAGCAGGCCACTACTGGCCCATGACCCGATTGGTTATCAGACTTTACCGATCACCAGCGTTTTCTCGTCCTTGAACTCGTAATAGGGGACCGGCAGATTTGCCGGTGCTGGCCCCTGACGAATACGGCCCGAAGTATCATAGTGCGAGCCATGGCAAGGACAAAGAAAACCACCATAGTTGCCGGTACCAATCGGCTGTGGCACACAACCCAAATGGGTGCACAGAGCTAATAATACCAAATATTCAGGCTTTTTAGCCCGGTCGGCATCCTTTGCCGGATCCGGTAACGCCTCGCTATCGGCCTTGCGTGCCGCTTCAATTTGTGCTGGCGTGCGCCGCAGCACAAATACCGGTTTACCCTGCCACGGTACCGTGATCATCTGTCCTGGTGCCAACCCGCTGACATCCACTTCAGTGGTGGCCTGGGAAAGCACGTCTGCAGACGGGCTCCAGGATTTTACAAATGGCCATGCGGCACCCGCTACGCCTGCCGCTCCGACGGCACCGGTTGCCAGGGTCAAAAAGTCCCGGCGGCTTTCATCTGATTCTGTAACCATGCCTCTTCCAACCTCCACTAGGGAAACCAAGGGGTGTACGCGAATGCGTCACAATGCACTACTTTATGTGACAAATATCAACAACGATCCAATTAATTTGTGACCATATCAGTTTCTATCAGAGTCCGCTAATATTTCAAATCCACCGGGGGTTCGTCAACCGTTTTCATACACGAATTTTCACGTTTGGTATAGATTTTTCTTACCTCTTAGCTTCGGGTCAGCTTCTTGCTTGCCAGATAAGGAATCTCTGATTGTGAATAGCCTATTGCATGTGATTTTATATCAACCGGAGATCCCACCCAACACCGGGAATATCGTCCGTTTATGTGCAGCCAGTGGCTCTGTGTTGCACTTGATTGGGCCCTTGGGATTTCGTTTGGATGCGGCGGCTGTACGTCGCGCCGGCATGGATTATCGTGAGTGGGCAGAGGTGCGTCGTTGGGATGACTGGTCGCACTATTTGACCGCACATCCTCCCGAGAGTCGTCTTTTTGCCGTCTCGACCCACGCCACACGGTTCTATAACGATTGGCGCTACCAGCCAGGTGACCGCTTTCTCTTCGGTTCAGAGAGTGCCGGCTTGCCCAGCTCTCTGCGACACAGCTTTGCCGAAAGCCTGATCCGCATTCCGATGGTGTCGCAAGCGCGCAGCTTGAATTTGGCCAACAGCGTCAGCATCGTTCTCTATGAAGCATTGCGGCAATTAGCATTTCCTGAGTGCGTGTGATGGTTTATCTGGTGTATTATCTGCAAAATTTTCCTATAAAATTATGATAAACCAAATATTGTACAGTTAAAAAATATTTATCGAAAAAAGAATAAAAAATTTTTTGATGCAGTGCGGTTGACGCGGACCGCTCAACATGCTACACAATTCCAACGTGAGCGTTTCAGAGCACCGTAAAAAAATTTTCACATTTGTCAAAACTTGGTGTCACTCGCATGCTTGAGAACTATTTTCCCATATTGCTCCTTTTGGCTGTGGCACTGGCAACCGCTGTCGTCATGATGGCCGGCTCCTTTCTGGTGGGACCGAAACGCAACTATGCCGAAAAAGTTGCCCAGTATGAGTGTGGATTTGCCCCGATCAGTCGGGTACGTCTGCCATTTGATGTCCGCTTTTACCTGCTCAGCATCCTGTTCGTGGTGTTTGACATTGAAGCCGCCTTTTTGTTCCCCTGGGCAGTAGCATTTAAAGATATTGGTCTGACCGGCTTGGTGGAGATGTTTCTCTTCCTCTTCGTGCTTCTGGTCGGATATGCCTACATTTGGAAAAAAGGAGCTCTGGAATGGGAGTGATCGAAGAGGTTCGGCAAGAGGTGGCAGAGCGCGGATATCTGCTGGCTTCCGCCGATAAATTGGTCAACTGGGCCCGCACCTGCTCCATGTGGCCGATGACCTTCGGTTTGGCCTGTTGTGCAGTGGAGATGATGCATGCCGGGGCCAGTCGTTATGATTTGGACCGTTTTGGTATCGTCTTTCGCGGCTCACCACGCCAGTCGGATGTCATGATTGTGGCCGGAACCCTGACCCATAAAATGGCTCCCGCCTTGCGCAAACTTTATGACCAAATGCCGGAACCCCGTTGGGTGATCTCCATGGGTTCCTGTGCCAACGGCGGCGGCTATTATCACCATGGCTATTCCGTGGTGCGTGGCTGTGACACAATTGTCCCTGTGGATATCTTTATCCCCGGATGCCCGCCCACCGCAGAGGCTTTTCTCTATGGCATTCTGCAACTGCATAAAAAAATCCATCGCACCCATACTGTCTACAGCGGTTGGGGTGTCAATGGTGTGACCCAAACCCGGAACGTGCGGACCTGATCATGGAAAAATTGGATCATTTGGAGCAATTGCTCGCCGAACGCTTAGCCCATATTGAACGGCAACGTCTGCCCGATGCTGTCGTGCTGCATGTGACACCAGAAACCTTGGTGGCAACTATGCTTTTGTTGCGCGATGATCCCCAACTGGATTGCAAACAGATGATCGATCTGGCCGGTGTGCACTATCCAGAACGGGAAAAAGCCTTTGAGATTGTCTATCAATTGCTGTCCGTTCATAAAAATCATCGCTTGCGTGTCAAGCTGGCTGTCGATGAGCAGACACCCGTGCCCTCCGTGACCTCAGTATGGTGGTGTGCCGACTGGTTTGAACGGGAGGCTTATGAGATGTTCGGTATCCTCTTTACCGGTCACCCCGATCTGCGTCGCCTGCTCACCGATTATGATTTTGAAGGCTTCCCCTTGCGCAAAGATTATCCGTTGAGCGGCCTGAGTGAAGTGCGCTATGACCCGGCACAGAAACGGGTGATTCGTCAACCGATTCAGATGGTGCATCCCAACCGGGAGCCCTATCCAGTCAATCCGGCGTAGAGAGTGGTGGCGATGACTGAACAGAAGGAGTTTCAGAACTATACCGTCAACTTTGGTCCGCAGCATCCGGCAGCACATGGCGTGTTGCGTCTGCTGCTGGATCTGGATGGCGAAGTGGTAGAACGAGCCGATCCCCATATCGGCTTTCTGCACCGTGGCACCGAAAAGCTGCTGGAGCATAAAACCTACCTGCAAGGTGTTCCCTATTTTGATCGCCTGGACTATATGTCCATGATGTCTGAAGAGCATACCTGGGTTTTGGCGGTTGAAAAACTGCTTGGTATCCAGGCTCCAGAACGGGCGCAATATATTCGGGTGATCTTTGCCGAGTTGACCCGCATTCTGAACCACCTGCTTTTCCTGGGTGCCCATGGTCTTGATGTGGGCGCCATGACCATGTTCATCTATGCTTTCCGCGAGCGGGAAGAGATTTTTGATATGTATGAGGCGGCCTCAGGAGCGCGCATGCACGCTGCCTATTTCCGCCCTGGTGGTGTAGCCCGCGATTTGCCGGAAGGGTTGGCCGAACGGATCAAGGATTTTACCGACTCTTTTCCCAGCAAAATCGATGAATATGAGACGTTGCTGACCGATAACCGCATCTGGAAGCAGCGTTTGGTGGATATCGGCGTGGTGACTCCCCAAGAGGCCCTGGATATGGGCTTTGCCGGACCTATGTTGCGTGCCTCCGGTTTTGCCTGGGATCTGCGCAAGGCTGAACCCTATGATGCTTATGATCGGGTCGAGTTTGATATTCCGGTCGGCAAAAATGGCGATAGTTATGATCGCTATCTGGTGCGTGTCGATGAGATTCGCCAAAGCAACCGTATTATTCGCCAATGTTTGGAGCAGATGAAGCCTGGTCCGGTGCGCTATGAGGATTTTAAGATTTCACCGCCATATCGCAAAGAGATGCAGCGCGACATGGAGTCGCTGATTCATCATTTCAAACTCTTTTCGGAAGGGTTCAAGGTTCCGCCCGGTGAGGTCTATCTTGCTACCGAATCTCCCAAAGGGGAGTTCGGGGTGTATATCATCTCCCATGGCGAAAACAAACCCTATCGGGTAAAAATTCGGGCAGCGGGTTATAACCATTTGCAGGCCGTGAAACGTATGGCCTTGGGACATATGCTCGCTGATGTAACCACCTTGGTCGGGACGATCGATATAGTCTTCGGTGAGATCGACCGGTAACATTGACCACCTAGTAACGGGCAAGCAGGTTTCATGAGCGAATTGCAGAAAAGTTCCAGTGGGGTGCCTCCCCGCTTTTCCGAGGAGGCTATGCGCCAGGTTGAGGTGATCTTTCAACGCTATCCAGCGGATCGCCGTGATTCTGCCGTGATGCCGGTTCTGCATCTGGCACAAAAAGAGTTCGGTGGCTGGCTCTCCCAGGAGGCGCTGGATTATGTGGCCGAAGTGGTGGGAATGCCGCCCATCCGGGTATATGAGGTGGCTACCTTTTATACCATGTATAATCTTAAACCGGTCGGTACCTATCATGTGCAGGTGTGTACCAATATCTCCTGCTGGCTGTGTGCCTCCGATGAGATTGTCCGGGCTTTGCAAAACAAGTTGCAGTTGTCGTTCGGCGAATCCAGCAAAGATGGCCGCTTTACCTTGAGTGAGGTGGAGTGTCTGGGGGCCTGTGTCAATGCCCCGATGCTGCAGATCAACGATGACTATTATGAAAATTTGACCCCGGCCAAGGTGTCGGAGATCATCGATCAGTTGCCCTGAATACGAGCGAACCTCCATGACGAAGATTGTCTATAAACACATTCACCTGGAGAACAGCCATACCCTGGCGGTCTATAAGTCAGTTGGTGGCTACCAGGCCCTGGAGAAGGCCCTTACCTTGTCGGGAGATGACATCATTGATGAAGTCAAACGATCGGGTATTCGTGGGCGTGGTGGCGCCGGCTTTCCGGCGGGACTAAAATGGTCCTTTATCCCCAAGGATGATCGGGCCAAATATCTGGTCTGTAACGCCGATGAGGGTGAACCGGGAACCTGTAAAGATCGTGATATTTTGCGCTATGTCCCGCACCAGTTGATCGAAGGGATGATTATCGCCGGATATGCGGTGCGCGCCGAACGGGGTTATATCTATATTCGTGGTGAATTTTATCGCGAAGCGGAACGGCTACAGGCCGCCATCGACGAAGCCTATGCAGCCGGTTATCTTGGCGACAATGTCATGGGTCGCGGAATACGTTTTGATCTGGCGGTGCATCGTGGCGGTGGTGCCTATGTCTGCGGTGAAGAGACCGGTTTGATCGAGTCGCTGGAAGGCAAAAAGGGTCAACCGCGCTTGAAACCACCCTTTCCCGCCAACATCGGACTTTATGGCGGTCCCACAGTGATCAATAATGTGGAGACCCTGACCTCAGTGCCCGACATCATTATGAATGGTGGCGCCTGGTACAGTAGCCTGGGTGTAGATAAATCAACCGGAACCAAGGTGTTCGCCGTCTCTGGGCATGTCAATAAGCCCGGCAACTATGAGGTGGAGCTGGGCATTCCCTTGAAAGTTTTGTTGGAAGAGTATGCGGGCGGTGTCCGTGGTGGTTGGGACAATCTGAAGGGTGTTATTCCGGGAGGGGCTTCTTCTCCGGTTTTCACCAAAACAGTCTGCGAAACCATTACCATGGATTATGATGCCATTGGTAAAGCTGGCAGCATGTTGGGATCGGGAGCGGTGATCGTGATGGATCGTTCCGTCTGTATTGTGCGCGCCATTGCCCGCCTCTCCCGTTTTTATCGCCATGAATCCTGCGGTCAATGTTCACCCTGTCGGGAAGGAACCGGCTGGTTGTCGCAGATCATGCAACGTATTGAGCAAGGAAAAGGGGTGCGCGGCGACATCGATCTGTTATTGAGCGTCGCTGGTAATATCCAGGGTAAGACCATCTGTGCCTTGGGTGATGCCGCCGCCATGCCGGTAGTAGGGGCAATCCGGGCATTCCGGGAGGAGTTTGAATACCACGTGGAGCATGGTCGCTGCATGGTGGCCTGAGCCATATTGTATAGAAAAGGTCTTTGGAGCAAGCCGAAACGATGCCTACTCTGATCATCGACGGGAAGGAAATCAGTGTTCAGCCCGGTGCCACCATCATGGAGGCAGCCCGTCTGCTGGGCGTGTATATTCCGCATTTTTGCTATCATCCGCAGCTTTCCATTGCCGGAAACTGTCGCATGTGCTTGGTCGAAGTGGAAAAGATGCCCAGGCCGGTCGTCTCCTGCGCCATGCCAGTCAGCGAAGGGATGGTGGTTAAAACCGACTCCGAAATGGTACGCAAGGGTCGCCAGGCGGTGATGGAGTTTTTGCTGATCAACCATCCACTGGATTGCCCTGTGTGCGACCAGGGTGGCGAGTGCTCATTGCAGGATTTGGCCATGAAGTATGGTCCAGACCGCTCTCGCTATTATGAGCAAAAACGGCATGCCCACGATTATGATCTCGGTCCGCTGCTGGAAACAGAGATGAACCGGTGCATTCACTGCACCCGCTGCATCCGTTTCACCGATGAGATTGCTGGTGCCCCGGAAATGGGAGCGGTTTATCGAGGCGACCATATGCAGGTTGGTCCCTATAGCTCGCGCCCACTCTCCTCCGAACTGACCGGCAACTTGGCAGAGATTTGTCCAGTGGGAGCACTGAACAATAAGCCCTTCCATTTCCAAGCCAGAGGCTGGGAGCTGAAGAAGAGCGACGGTATCTGTGCACACTGTGCGGTTGGCTGTCATCAACGTATCGATCATCTGAATAATGAAGTCAAACGGGTGATGTCGCGTCGTTGCCTGGAGATCAATCAAACCTGGTTGTGTGATAAAGGACGGTTTGCCTACGATGGTTTGACCCGCAATCGTTTGGAACAGCCGATGATTCGCTCGGAAGAGAGCAATCAGTTGGTCCCGGCCTCTTGGGCTGCGGCATTGGATCGGGCTGCAGAGTTGCTCAAACACTTTAAGCCAGAAGAGGTGGCCGGTTTGGCCTCGGAAGCAGGACAAGGGGCTGAAGAGCTCTATGCTTTCCAGGATTTTCTGCGCAACGTGGTTGGGACAGCCCATCTGGATCATCGTCTGCGTCAGCGAGATTTTTCAGCCGATGAGATGCCGCTGACCCGTGCCGACCTCTCCATGAATACCCCATTGAGCCAAATGGGCAAAGCAGATCTTATCCTTTTGATCGGTT
>NZ_RXIU01000028.1:17012-24623 GCF_004217665.1 Candidatus Magnetaquicoccus inordinatus
GTGCGGCAGTGGCACTCCTGGAGCGTGTGGGGGCGTTGAACAGTCAGTGGAACGGCTACAATCGGGTGGTCAGTCGTGGTAATGCGGCGGCAGCTCAGGATCTGGGTGTGGTTCCCCATCGCGGTCCTGGTTATCGCCGTGTGGAACGGCATGGCCGCCATGCACAACAGATTTTGCAAGCGGCTGCCAATGGTGAAATTCGCGTTTTGTTTTTGCTGGGTTGTGATCCCACCCTGGAGGGTGTCGATACCGCTTTGGCGCGCAGTGCTTTGGCCAAAGCCCTGGTGATCTATGTGGGTGCCTATCAAACAGCGGCGGCACAAAAGGCTGCGGTGGTATTGCCCGGTTTGGCGACCACTGAAAGAGTGGCTACCCTGACCAATCTGGAAGGGCGCGCACAACGCAGTGATTTGGCAGTGATGGGTCCGCTGCAGGCCAAAGAGGATTGGCGGATTTTTCGTGCTTTGAGCGACCGTTTTGCCAAACCACTGCCCTACAATACGCGCGAAGCTCTGCAATCGCTGCTGGCCACCGCCGATCATCGTTATGCTTTGGATGATTTGGAGGCTGGTGAATTGACGGCGGCTTGTGACCACAAACCGGTTACTACCGGTTTGCCCATTGCCAATGGAGCATCAGATGGCGAAGGGGTGTTACTGGTTTTGGAGCCTCCCTTTTTCCAGGATGATGCCATTGCCCGTCAGTCCAGCATTTTAAGTCAACTGACTTTGGGACGCAGCGCTCCTTTAGGCAGTGTTCGGATCAATCCGCATGACGCCAACAAGGCTGGTATCGCCAACGGGCAAAAGATTCGCATTATCAGTGCGGAGCGCCATTTGGAGTGTATCGCCAGTCTGGATGAGAAAGTACCAGCGCGGGTGGTGTTTGGAGATATGGGACAGAGCGCTGCCTTGATGCAGGATCTCTGTAATTGGGACGGTGGATTTGCCCAAGTCAGCCTTGTAGCGCTGTAATCGGTAGTAGGAAGTGGTTTATGCACTTCCAGACATAATGGCTGGGGATGTTTTCCCAGATGATGGCCTGAGACTCTTTTTCGCACGGTGAGTAACCGGACAAGACGATGACTGAACTGAATCTTTTCATCCAAAATCAGGGTTTGGCGCTACTGGGTCCGCAATGGTGGCCGTTGGTCTGGACCTTGGTCTGGACGTTGATCAAGATTATCCTGTTGATCACGCCGGTCATGATCCTGGTCAGCTACTACACTTTAGCCGAGCGCAAAGTGATCGGCTACATGCAGGTCCGCTACGGTCCCAACCGCGCGGGCTTTTGGGGAATTTTGCAGCCCTTTGCCGATGCCATCAAACTCTTTTGCAAAGAGACGTTGATTCCCCAAGGGGCTAAGCGTGCAGTCTTTTTCCTGGCGCCAGCTCTCACCTTGGTCCCTGCACTATTGATGTGGGCGGTTATTCCCTTTTCACCTGAGTTGATTCTGGCAGACATTAATGTCGGCATCCTCTATGTTTTGGCCATCTCTTCCATTGGCGTTTATGGCGTCTTAATGTCTGGTTGGTCATCAAACTCCCGCTTTGCATTTTTGGGTTCCATGCGCTCTGCCGGACAAATGATCTCCTATGAGGTATCGCTCGGTTTTACCCTGGTTCCGGTCATCCTGTTGAGCGGCAGTCTGAGCCTGAAGGATATTGTCGAGGCGCAACGGGAGGTGTGGCATGTCATTCCTCTGCTGCCCATGTTTGTCATCTACTTTATCTCTGGTGTGGCAGAGACCAATCGTTCACCTTTCGATCTGCCTGAGGCAGAGGCTGAATTGGTGGCTGGCTATTTTACCGACTATTCAGGAATGAGCTTTGGGCTCTTTTTCCTGGGTGAATATGCCAACATGATTTTGATCAGTTTCTTAGGCAGTTTGCTGTTTCTGGGAGGGTGGATGCCACCGATTGGACTACTCTCCTTTATTCCTGGCATCATTTGGCTGGCTCTCAAAGCTGGTTTTCTGATGTTTGTCTTTCTCTGGATTCGCGCCACATTTCCACGCTACCGCTATGATCAATTGATGCGTCTGGGCTGGAAAGTGTTTTTGCCCATCTCCCTTACCTGGGTGTTTTTGACGGCAGTGGGATTGCATCTGTTTGGCAAAGTTTAGGTGGGTGCTGATTGGGTGGGCCTCTTGGCAACGTTGAAAAACGGGTGAACAACCCTTACGGCGGGGAAGAGCAATGAGTGTCGGTGTAAAAGGGTGGGTATGGACCTTTGGTTTGCGCGAACTGGCTGATGGCTTGGCCGTCACCCTGCGCTATTTTTTTAAGCCCAATATAACGATACAATATCCTGAAGAGAGAACGCCTCTGTCGCCACGTTTTCGCGGCGAACATGCACTGCGTCGGGATGAAAAGGGCGAAGAGAGATGCGTGGCCTGCAAATTGTGTGAGGCGGTCTGTCCGGCACAGGCCATCTTCATTACCATCGATCCCAGCAGTACGGCAGAAAAACGGCTGACCCAAATCTATGACATTGATCAGGCCAAATGTATCTACTGTGGTTATTGTCAGGAAGCCTGCCCGGTTGACGCCATTATTCTGAGTCAGAACTTTGAGTTCTATGCCGAAACACGGGAGGGTCTGGTTGCTGACAAGCAGCGTCTGCTGGGCAATTATGAGCGGCGGAAAGAGTCCATTGATGCCAATTTGTTGGCAGATGCCCGTTATCGTTAATCTTTTTGTATATTCAGATGTTTATTGACTGTCCACTGGGGCAGAAGGTGTATCCTCAGGAGCATGGGAAAAGGTGAGTCCGATGATGGTGGTCGATGTCATATTCTACGCTTTTGCGGCCGTTACGGCCCTGGCGGCAATCGGGGTGGTCAGTAGCCGCAATCAGGTGCATTCGGTGCTGTTATTGATTTTGACCTTCTTCTCCACCGCTGCACTGTTTGTTCTCCTGGAAGCCGAATTTTTGGCCGCGCTGTTGGTTATGGTCTACATGGGAGCGGTAGCGGTATTGTTCCTGTTTGTGGTGATGATGTTGGATATGGAGCTGAATGAACTGAAAGAGCAAGCGATTAACCATCTGCCGCTTGGGTTGGCAGTGGGGGGTGTCATTTTGCTTGAGTTTGTTGTGGTTCTCTCACACAGCCATGCCCTTCCAGCCGCTGCCAGCAGTATACCCAATACATTGGCCATCGGACGCTCCTTGTATACTCAGCATCTCTATCCGTTTGAACTGGCTTCGCTGATTCTTCTCGTGGCCCTGGTCGGTGCTGTGGTTTTGACCCTGCGCGAGCGGAAAAGCGGTGCAAAAAGGCAGAATATCAGCCAACAGATTGCCCGTTCACGCTCCGAAGCGGTGGAGCTGGTGCATCGGAAACCTGGTGAAGGAGCTTAAGACAATGTCACTGCATCATTTCTTGGTTCTTGGTGCCATTTTGTTCACCACTGGTGTGTTCGGGATCTTTCTCAACCGGCGCAACGTGATCATCATTTTGATGAGTATTGAATTGATTCTTTTGTCTGTAAACATCAACTTTGTGGCTTTTTCTCACTACAACAATGATGTCAACGGACAGATCTTCACCTTTTTCGTCCTGGCGGTTGCGGCGGCGGAAGCAGCGATCGGTTTGGCTATTTTGGTCGCCTTCTTCCGCAATCGGGCGACCATCGATGTGGAACGGATTGACACCCTGAAAGGTTGAGCCGACTTGGCCGTGGAATGTGAACTATGAGCAAATATCTATTGATCGTTCTGGCACCTCTGTTTGGCTCCATGATCGCCGGCTTTTTTGGTCGGTGGCTGGGTAACCGACTGGCCAGTTTGGTGACCATTGCCGGGATGTCCCTCTCTGCACTGTTGGCCATCATCACCTTTTTTGAAATTGCCGTTGGCAACGGTGATCCTGTGCGCCAAGAGGTTTGGTCCTGGATCGTCTCAGGCGATTTCCGGGTCTCGTTCGGTCTCTTGATCGACCGCTTGACTGCAGTGATGCTGATTGTGGTCTCTGGTATCTCCACCTTGATCCATATCTACTCGATGGGTTATATGGCTGAAGATCCCGATCAACCGCGTTTTTTCAGTTATCTCTCCCTGTTTACCTTTGCCATGTTGATGCTGGTGACCGGAGACAGCTATCTGCAACTCTTCTTCGGCTGGGAAGGTGTCGGTTTGGCCTCCTATCTGCTGATCGGCTTTTGGTTCAAAAAAGAGTCTGCTTGCAACGCTGCGATTAAAGCCTTTTTGGTTAACCGGGTTGGCGACTTTGGCTTTGCCCTTGGTATTTTTACCATCTATCAAGTTTTTCATACCTTGGATTATGCAACGGTCTTTCGCATGGCCGGGACCGGACAATTTCCGCAAACAGTCGATTTTCTCTTCTGGGGTCCGGTCAATACCATGACCCTGATCTGCCTGTTGCTCTTTATCGGGGCCATGGGTAAATCGGCACAGTTTATTCTGCATACCTGGTTGCCAGATGCGATGGAGGGTCCAACTCCGGTTTCCGCGTTGATTCATGCTGCCACCATGGTGACTGCGGGTGTTTTTATGGTCTGCCGCTCCTCACCGCTGTTTGAGCTCTCGGAAACAGCCTTGACCGTGGTGACCATCATTGGCGCGACCACTGCCTTCTTTGCGGCAACCGTTGGTCTGGTACAAAATGATATCAAGCGGGTTATTGCATACTCGACCTGCTCACAATTGGGATATATGTTTTTTGCGGCAGGGGTATCTGCCTATTCTGCAGCCATTTTCCATCTGATGACCCATGCCTTCTTCAAAGCGCTGCTCTTCTTGAGTGCCGGTGCGGTGATCCACTCCATGCACCATGAACAGGATATGCGTAAGATGGGCGGCTTGCGTAAAAAGATTCCCATCACCTATGCCATGATGATGATCGGTACGTTGGCCCTTACCGGATTTCCATTCCTGGCAGGTTTCTATTCCAAGGATGCCATTTTGGAAGCTGCCTACGCCTCGCAAACCGCAGTCGGTAGCTTTGCCTGGAGCTTGGGGATGATTGGTGCGGTGCTCACCACCTTCTACTCCTTCCGGCTGATTTTTATGACCTTTCATGGACATCCTGCCGACCATCATAAATATGACCATGCCCATGAATCCCCATGGGTGATGCTGGTTCCCTTGATGGTTCTTGCGGTTGGCGCGCTCTTCTCTGGAATGCTGGGCGAATCGATGACCCATCTGGGTTGGTTTAAGTCGGCTATTTTCCTGGCGCCAGGACACGATGCCATGGAACATGCGCATCATGTGAGCTTGTGGGTGAAATGGGCACCATTCTTGATGTTTTTGATCGGACTGGGACTTGCCTGGCTGCTCTATGTCCGTCTGCCTTCGCTGCCTGGTATCATTGCCGATCATTTCCGGGGTACCTATCGCTTTTTGCTGAATGCCTGGTATTTTGACCGTCTCTATGATCGGATTTTTGTACAACCTGCCAAAATGATCGGCGAAGGGTTGTGGCTCACTGGCGACGGTAAAATTGTTGATGGTTGTGTCAATGGTGTTGCCGCCCTTTGTCAACACTGGGCCAATCAATTGCGCGCACTACAGTCTGGTTATGTCTATCATTATGCCTTTGCCATGCTGATAGGTGTGCTGGTCTTGGTGTCACTTTATACTTAAAAGTAATAACGATCCCTGATCTCAGGGAAAGTCGAGAGGTGCCGGTGGACCTCTCCCGGATACGGATTACCTCATTGCGAGCGGGACGATTTGCCAATGTTGAGCTTGGTTACATTTCTTCCTTTGGTCGGTGCACTGGTTATCTTTTTTGCCGTTAAAGATAACCCTAAACTGATCCGTTATTTGGCTCTGGGTACCAGCCTGCTGACCTTTATTGTCAGCTTGCAGATTCTCAAAGGGTTTGATAACAGCACCGCTGCCTTTCAGTTTATGGAAGAAGCCGCCTGGTTGCCAGCCTATGGTATTACCTACCGTATGGGTGTTGATGGCATCAGCCTGCCCTTTGTCTTACTGACTGCCCTGCTGACTCCACTCTGCATTTTGGCCTCCTGGGAGAGTATCCAAACTCAGGTCAAAGGCTATATGGTCTCCTTTTTGGCCTTGGAAAGCTTTGTGATCGGCGTTTTTTGTGCCTTGGACTTTATTTTGTTCTATATCTTCTGGGAAGCGATGCTGATACCGATGTTTCTGTTGATTGGTATCTGGGGAGGCAAAAATCGCGTCTATGCAGCCTATAAATTTTTTCTGTATACACTGGCTGGTTCGGTCTTGATGTTGATTGCCATTCTGGTGATGGGCTTTAAGGGTGGTACCTTCTCCATTCCGACCTTGATGAGCATTCCCTTCTCCTTTGGTCTGCAGGTGTGGCTCTTCCTCGGTCTCTTTTCGTCGTTTGCTGTCAAGGTGCCGATGTGGCCCGTGCATACCTGGTTGCCGGATGCGCATGTTGAGGCACCCACTGCAGGGTCGGTGATCCTGGCAGGTATCCTGTTGAAAATGGGTGCCTATGGATTCCTGCGCTTTTCTCTGCCGATTCTGCCCGACGCTTCACGCTTTTTTATCCCCTTCATTTTCGGTCTGTCGTTGGTGGCGATTGTCTATACTGCTCTGGTCGCCCTGATGCAAAAAGATCTGAAAAAGCTGATTGCCTACTCCTCAGTCTCGCATATGGGTTTTGTGACGATTGGCCTCTTTACCTATAATCAGCAAGGTATTGAAGGTGGTATTTTGCAAATGGTCAACCATGGTGTGGTCTCTGGGGCCCTCTTTCTTTTGGTCGGCGTGATCTATGATCGTATGCACACCAGAGAGATTGCCCGCTTTGGAGGCATTGCCCATCGTATGCCAGTCTATGCTGTTATCTTTATGGTATTTACCATGGCCTCGGTCGGATTGCCTGGTACCAACGGTTTTATCGGTGAGTTTTTGATTTTACTTGGCGCCTATTTGGCCAATAAGGGGGTTGCTGTGGTGGCGGCTACCGGATTGGTTTTTGGTGCTGCATATATGCTTTGGATGTTCAAGAAGGTGTTGTTTGGTGTGGTTGCCAACGATGAGGTGGCAGCCCTGCAGGATATGAATAAACGGGAAGTTGCTCTTTTTGTCCCATTATTGATTCTTGTGCTGTGGATTGGTTTTTATCCTGCACCATTCTTGAAAATGATGCATGCATCGGTGGAACAGCTTTTGATCCAGGCCAATACCATCAAGGCCGGTTCTGCCGCCATCGCCATGTTTTAGTCGTCCACAACAACTGGGTTGTTGTTGGGCAGTAGGGGTCACGAGATCAGCAGTGGAGCATTCAGGGATATGGCTGTGCAAATACCGGAAATGAACTTGGTTCTGCTCTCCCCGGAGATTTTACTCTCTCTGGTGGCAATGGGGCTGTTGCTGATGAGCGCCTGGTCTGCTAAGGAGTCCCGTAGTGTCATCGGTTTGATGGCCTTAAGCGGTATTGTCCTGGCAGCGGTCATCCTGGCGGGACTGGCCAGCACATCGCCTTCAGTGACCATGGGTGGCCATTTTGTTGATGATTACTTGGCACGCGCCATGAAATGGTTGCTCTTGATAGCCACTGCCTTTCCGCTGCTCATGGCCAAAGAGTATCTCAGCCGGCATGATCTGGATAGCGGTGAATATTATGTGTTGTCGATAACCTCC
>NZ_RXIU01000280.1 GCF_004217665.1 Candidatus Magnetaquicoccus inordinatus
GATTCCATCCCTGGACCCGGCCAGGGAGGTGCCCTCCCTGGACCCGCAGTTGTGTTGGGTGGTGAATAGTTACAAAAGATTAAAACAAAATCCCAGAGGCTTTGCCTCTGGACTCCACCAGGGAGGTGCTCACCCTGGACTCGCAGTTGATTGGGGTGCTGAATAGTTACGTATAAACAAACGGCAGCAGGCGCGCACGCCGCAGCACGCGGTGGTTAGCGGACATGCTCTACGGCATGTTATTTACTAAAAAACTGTTCTAATAATGAAACCACTCTCTGTTGCTCGACTGGACGCAGATCAGGATAGAGAGGCAAGGTCAGGGCGCCCTGATAATACCACTCCGCATGGGGAAAATCCCCCTCCTTGAAGCCCAATTGCCGATAGGCCGACAACAGGTGTACCGGCAGATAGTGGACATTGACGCCGACTCCTTGGCTGCGCAACCATTCAAAAAGGGCCAGACGTTTATCCACCCAGGAGTCTTGCAGACGGATCACATAGAGATGATGGGCCGCTTCCTGGCCATTGCCCTGCGGCGGCAGCAGCAGTGGCAGGTGGGAGAGGAGGCGATCATACTCTTTGGCCAAGGCTCTGCGCTTGCTGATAAACAGATCCAGTCGTTGCAGTTGACTGCTGCCCAGGGCAGCCTGCAGGTCGGTGAGGCGATAATTATAGCTCCAGGCCACCTGATCATAGAACCAGGGACCATGCGCAGCCTGTTCCATCTGCTCCGGGATGCGGGTGATGCCGTGGCTGCGCAAGAGCAGCAGGCGCTGGTAGAGTTCGGTGGAGTTGGTCACAATAGCCCCACCCTCTCCGGTGGTGATCGATTTGACCGGATGAAAGCTGAACACTGTGGCAGCGGAATAGAGGCAGCTTCCGATGGGTTGGTTTTGATAGCGGCCACCCAGGGCATGGCAGGCATCCTCGACTATAGTGATTCCATAGGGTTTGACGAGGCGAGCAATCTCCTCCATGGCGCAGGAGAGGCCGGCAAAGTGCACAGGAATCAGGATACGGGGTAGTTTGCCCTGCTCGGCGGCCAGTTGCAGACGCTGTTGCAGGGCCGTGACTGACAGATTATAACTTTGGCGATCGATATCCACAAAGCCTGCCTGGGCACCGCAATAGTGGGCACAATTGGCAGAGGCGGCAAAGGTCAGAGGTGAGGTCCACAACTGCTCTCCGGGTTGCAGTTGCAGAGCCTGACAGACCAGTTGCAAAGCGGCGGTGCCATGGCTGACGGCGACCGCGTGGCGCGCGCCGCAATAGTGGGCCAGTTGCTCTTCAAAGGCAGCGATATGCGGTCCTTGGGTGAGCCAATCACCCTCCAGGACAGAATGTACTGCCTGCCAATCGGCAGAAGTGATATTTTGTCTGCCGTAGGGAATCGGTTTCATGCCTGTTCCAAAAGTTTTTTCAGTTCTGGCAAGCTGAGCTGTTGCGGATTGCTGCGCGAGTTGTATTCAAATCCTGCCGGGACCGCTTTGCCGGTTTCGCCAAGTTTGTTCACTGTATAATCGACCAGATCAACAAATTTAATAGCCGGTTGAATCAGATAGTGATCGGGAAACTCCAGAGTCAGATGGGAGTCATCCTGGGGGCACATCACCTCATGCAGTTTTTCCCCGGAGCGAATACCGATAATTTTGGTGGCCATGCCGGGTGCCATCGCTTCCGCAAGATCCAGGATACCTACGGAGGGCAGTTTGGGGACAAAAAGCTCTCCCCCTTGCATGCGTTGAAAACAGCGCAGCACAAAGGCCACACCCTGCTCCAGGGTGATCCAAAAGCGGGTCATATGGGGATCGGTAACGGGCAGTTCGGAACACCCCTCTGCCAGCAGTTTACGGAAAAAGGGGATCACCGAGCCACGCGAGCCGATCACATTGCCATAACGGACCACGGCAAAGCGGGTGGCATGGCGTCCGGCGATGTTATTGGCGGCAACAAACAGTTTATCGGAAACCAATTTGGTGGCACCATAGAGGTTGATGGGATTGGCTGCCTTGTCGGTGGAGAGGGCGATCACCCGTTTGACACCATTATAAATGGCGGCAGCAATGACATTTTCTGCACCATTGATATTGGTTTTTACACACTCCATGGGATTATATTCCATGGCAGGCACCTGTTTGAGCGCTGCGGCATGGATGACCAGATCAACCCCGGCCATACCCTGTTTCAAACGTTCGCAATCGCGCACATCACCGATAAAATAGCGCAGGCAGGGTGCATTCAGCTCCTGCTGCATTTCAAACTGCTTCAGCTCATCCCTGGAGAAGATGATCACCTTTTGCGGGCGATGGTTTTGCAACAACATCTGCACGCATTTACGACCAAATGATCCGGTTCCGCCGGTGATGAAAATAACTTTGTCGTCGAACATTGTTGCACCGTTATGCCTGAGTTATAGTGATTTCATTATCTTGCGTTAATATGTTTATATCAATGACAGGGAGGCGCCATGGACAGCCCCGCTCTTCAGGCTTCCATTAATGGCTCTCCATGTCAAGGGGAGGAGTGCAAGCGACTCCTGAGGAGTGGCTTTATGCAGGGGCGGAGTGGGGAGTGATGGCTTACCGGATTGAGCGGGTTGATGCGGGGGAAAGAGTGGCGCAGTTGCTGGCGGAAACCAGTGCCTTGGTGTCGGCAGAGGAGCCTTTTTTATATTATAACAACAGCTTGCCATGGGTGCGACTCTGTTGGCAACAGTTGGAGGCAAAACGGGGCTCACGACTTTTGCTCCTCTTGATTCGCAATGATTTGGGAGCGGTGGTGGGTTGGTGGCCGTTGCTGTTGAGTCGGCGCAAGTTGGGTTATCGGTTGCAGGGAATCGGGCAGGAATATTCCGATTATACACTGCCTTTTTTGCGCCGCTCCTGTATTGGCGATTGGCAGGAGATTTTCTCCTTATTGCTGCAGGAGTTGCAAAAGCTACAATATTTGTGGAGTTATGGTTATCTGCCAGCGTTGCATCTGCCGGGGCAGGAGATCCAGCAGACCGAAGAGCTGTTTTGCCAGCATGCGTGGCAGGTCAGTCGCCATCGGCTCAATTATGTGTTGGATCTGCCCGCTGATGGTGGCATGGAGAGAATCCTGCAGGAGCGCTTCAGTGCCTCTTCGCGCAAGAGTTTGCGTTATGAAGTCAATCGTTTGCAGCGTATCTGTCCGCTGCGACTGCTCTCAGTGGTCGATACCGAGGGATTGCGTACAGCCGAGAGCTTTTTTCGCAACCACTATCAATATGGCGCCCAAGAGGCCAAGGTTGCCCTGTGGTTTGCCTATCTGCAGGAGACTCTGCACACAGGCAGCCGGATCTCTCTGTTGTTGGCTGGGGATGAAGTGATCAATATGATCATTGCCTTTGCACGCGGGGGGGAGATCGATTTTTTTAGTACGGTGTTTCACCAGGAGTGGGGGCGCTATAGTCCAGGCAAAGTGCATCTGTATCATTTTATTGCGGGTTTAATAGCAGAAGGCGGGATTCATCGTCTGAATTTTCTCACCGGGGAAGAGCCCTACAAGGCCAAATGGGCCAACCATGCCTATGCCACAATCCGTTTGTATCATTATCATGCAGCAACCCCTCTGGCCTGGTGTTATCGTTTGGCTAACCGATGGAAAAATAAAAAACAGAGGTAACTGTTCACCACCCAAAACTATTGCGGGTCCAGGGAGGGCACCTCCCTGGCCGGGTCCAGGGATGGAATCCCTG
>NZ_RXIU01000281.1 GCF_004217665.1 Candidatus Magnetaquicoccus inordinatus
TGGAAGAAGCTCAGGAAAAACTGTCTGGCCTTTTTGGCTATCTGATCAGGAATTTCCATGTTCTATCTGCCTGTTCGGACGGTCGATCTGTGCCTTGACGCATGGGCGCCAATAATAACGGAAGCGGTAATGACCTTATTTCATAAATTTGGTCAAAACTTCCTGCAGCATCTCAGAGGTAAATGGCTTTTTGATATGGCCATTGGCCCCGGCAGAATCGGCTGCTTCCACTTTGCTTTCGCCACCTTCGGTGGTGACCATGACGATCGGAATAGATTGAATGGCATGGGGACCGCTGCGCACACTTTTCACGAAGGTCAGGCCGTCCATGATCGGCATGTTCCAGTCAGAGAGAATCAAATCTACGGCAACGCCGCTGTTAAGTACATCCAACCCCTCTTGACCGTTACCCGCCTCGACGATGTCATCAATTTCAAATCCGGCCTGACGCAAACCGCGAGCAACGATTTTGCGCATCACACTGGAATCATCAACAATCAGCACACGCATTACTATCTCCTTGGTAACATGTTAGACGTCCATGCGGGACGGAATATAACGACAGGCATCCGATGCTCGCATGCCTTCTCTAAACCGAATTAGAGTAACCTTTTTACCAGGCAAGTCAAGAAAAAATCCACATTAACACCCGGCAATCACAGCATAGGTTGGTACAACACGGCACGCCCAACGGTAATTTGTTTGAAACCGGCTTCCAGTCCCATCAAAGATTCTGAGGCGCCAATGGCAAAATATCCATCCGGTCGATTCAATGCAGAACGCATGCGCACACAAATTTGCCGTTTCAGATCATCGGCAAAGTAGATCAAAACATTGCGACAGAGAATCAAATCAAATTTGCCAAGTGGGGTAAAATCATCTTTTAAATTAAATTGTTCAAACTTAACCGCTTTGCGAATGGAGGGCACTACCTCATAAATATCCCCTTCGCGTTTGAAATAGCTTTCCAAAAAGCCAGGGCGCATTCCCCGTGAAATCGCCAAATGATTATATCGACCTTGGCGCGCCGCCACCAGAGAGGAGGCAGAAATATCGGTTCCCAGGATCTGCACTTTGCCGATGTCAAAGTTGGGATCCAGTTTGCGGCCAGCGGCATCCATGAGCATCGCTACCGAATAGGCCTCTTGTCCAGTGGCTGCCGCTGCCGACCATATGCGGATTTTTTGCTGCCTGGATTTGCTGACCAGGCGCGGCAATATCTCATCTGCCAAAGCAGAAAAGAATGAGTCATCCCGGAACCAAAGCGTTTCATGGGTAGTCAAGGCATCCACAACCTTGGTGCGCAAGGTGCCGTTATCGCGAGCCAATTTTTGAAAAAACTGGCCGAAATTTTGGCAACCGTTCGGAGCCAACAGAGGGGCAAGTCGGTTTTCCACAAAATATTCTTTGCCCGTCTGCAGATCCACGCCGCTGTGTTCACGCATGAACTGCTTGATCCATTGAAACTCTTCTGGAGAAACGGCTGTCAACACGCCCAATGACAGATCCTCCCTTATCGACACAATTCAGAAATTTTTGCACCCATTTGTTCCAGAGGGATGGACTCATCAGAGAGACCCATCTCCTCCACGACACGAGGCATACCATAAACCACACAACTTTCTCTTGATTGGGTCAGGCAATAGGTTTTTCCTGATCGTTTCAAGCCTTTGACACCGTTGGCCCCATCATTGCCCATACCGGTCAGAATCACTGCCAGGACCGGTTCGGAAAAAGAGGCCATGACCGACATGAATAAAACATCCACTGCCGGGCGACAACCATTCACTTTTGGACCATCGTTCAACACTGTCTTGAGAATACTTCCTTGCCGTTTGACCGACAAATGGCGACCTCCAGGGGCCAACAAAATCTTTCCAGGTTCCACCTCTTGATCGTGAGCAGCTTCCAAAACATTATGACCGGTGGAGCGTGCCAACTGTGCCGCCAGAGACACAGTAAACATGGGTGGCATGTGTTGCACTATCATGGTGGGAATGGGTAACCCTGGCGGAATAGCACTCAACACACGGGTCAAAGCGGCTGGTCCTCCTGTAGAGGAGCCAATCAGCAACAAAGAGGGCTTTTTATCCCAAGCACCAGCAGCGCTGGTAGCAACAGCGCTTACCGGACGTATCTCCTTTTCTGGCAGGGGCCGTGCCGTCGCCACTCGTTGCGGACGCAACGGGGCCATGGTCCGCGGAGGTGGAGGATCATTGAGCGCTGGCGTCGGACTTTTGGCAAAAGAGGTGAGAGAAGGCCAACTCCGGTCACGATTTTCCACAACTGCCGGCGCTTCACTCGCTGTCGGCAAGGCGCTGCGTGTAGATAAAGAGGAGGTTGGTGCACGCGACGCTGTTGCCGAAGCCAAACCAGGCGCTGCCGCTGCCATAACTCCCTGACCAGGAGATCGTCTTCCCCGTCGCGCCAATAAGGATAATATCGGACGCAAACTGGCCAGCAATGCCCCTTTCGAGCGATCCATATCGCTCTCCAACGGCTTGGTCACAAAATCAAAAGCTCCAGAGTTCAAACACTCCACCACAATATCTGCATTGGTGTGCGAGGCACCGCTGACCATCACTACCGTCACATGCGGATAATGGGCCGTGATATGATGCAGCGTATCCAGGCCATTCATCTCCGGCATTTCCACATCCAGCAAGACCACATCAACCGGTATGCGGCCCAGTTTATCCAAGGCAATACGACCGTTTGCAGCAAAATCAACCACCTCTACCCCAGGCACTGCCTCGGCAGATTGACGGACAATCATGCGGTAGGTCGTGGTGTCGTCAACCACCATCACCCGAAGGGGAGCTGTTGTCATATCCAAATCCGTGGAAATACGATCAACCGGCTAAACAGTAGATCATGCGTAGCGGGCAACAAAATGCTATCCATCTACAGAAGAAGAGCTGCTTGGATGTTCATCCGTACCAAAAATTTTGGCAATATTCAGAATAACCAACAACTCTTTTTCAATGCGTACCACGCCTCTGATGAAGGGTGCAGAAATACCTTTCAAGTTGGCTGGCGGCGGTAAAATATGATCATCGGGAACATTACGCACATCACCCAAACGATCGACAACCAAGCCAACAGGATCTTCCCAGGTGCACTGTGTGTCTGCCAGTCGTCGGCTGATGCGCATCACTTCATGATGCGTTTTCATGATCACATTGTATTGCTTCAATGGTTCCTTGCCCTCCTGACGCGCCACCTCTTCCCGTGTCCAGGAAAAGCGTCGTTTCAGGTCAAAGAGCGTAATGATGCGACCACGAATATTCAACATTCCACGAATATAATTCGGTGAACCAGGAATCGGGGTATATTCCATGGAACGGTTGATCTCCCGTACCAACAAAATATCGACTCCGATATAGATGTTTCCCAAGTGAAAGGTACTGACCAGCATGGGTGATTACTCCGCAAAGTATGCCAAAAATCAGGTCTGTTACACCCGTTTCAAGGTTGCCAACATGTTCAGTAGCCGGAACTTGTCTGTGGAGGGCACACAGCCCACCATACCGGCACGGACGCAGCGGGTGACCAAATCAGAAGAGATGAACGATGTTGTCGCAATGATTGGTGTGTCGGCATTGAGGGTACTGGGAATCTCTTTTGCCAACTCTAAGCCATCCATCACCGGCATATTGATATCGGTCACCACCAGATCGTAAGGGGTATTTTTCAGACGCTGCGAGGCAAT
>NZ_RXIU01000282.1 GCF_004217665.1 Candidatus Magnetaquicoccus inordinatus
CCCCCCCTGAAATGCTGAACCGCCTTCGTTGCCCAGGCGAGCGATTCCCAACCAGTGGGAAACATAGAGAGAACGAAGTCCCAGTTTTCATCCGTCAGTGCGATTGGCTTAGTCATAGTGACCGAAGCATAGCACAGAATCTAGCTTACAGTAAATAGGTTAACACTTATGGGGCTTTGCCCTGCACCCACCAGGAGGAGATAATCTCCTCCTGGACCTCCATAATAATTTTTTGGTTTTCAAATGCGATCGCCCTGCGATCAGAGGTTGTTCTTATTCGGCTGGCAGGCGGCGGATGGTAAAGTGCAGAGCTTTTGTACCGTTATTACCGTACAAAAAGGGCAGATCATTGGCAAAGGTAAAGAGGTCGCCGGTGATGGGGGCAATAAAGTTATAGGTTACTTTGCCTGAATCTTTATCGGCATTGCAGGCAGTTTCTGGGTCTGGAGCAAGTGAAATGGTTTTGCTGCCACAGGATCTGCCGATTTGTTGCTGACAATTGCTCTCTTTGATGGTGGCCATTAAGAGAAAGAGTGGTTGTTCAGGAACACGCGCCCACAGATGGGCAGCTATTTTGAGGTGCCATCCGGCATTCTGCCAATTCAGCCAGCCCCAGGCATTGGCTTGTTGGCTCTCATCATACCAGTATGAATTTTTATCCAGTTCGATCTGATAGTGTACTCCCTGTTCCAGTTTGATGCCGCTTGCATTCCAATATTGTTTTGGAAATACCGCAATGGTTTTAGCAGAGTCGGATGCGGACAAGGAGCGGGTTTTGTCTGTTGGCATGCGCTCATGGATGGTCAGGGCAAAGGCCATATTGCCGATAAACCAGATGCTGGCGACCAGGAAAAACAGCCAGCCACAGATCGTGCGCACTGTTTGCTGACAAGAGCCTTTGCGGTGATCAAACCAGACCGTCGGCTTTGTTTGTTGGCTTGCATCGGGAGCACTCTGAGGGCAGGGTTTGTGGTTGAGGATAAGTGTGCGCATTTCTACTGCAAAGCGAGCCGATTTTTTGGCCAACCTTTTTTTCAGAGAGAGCATGACTCCAGCAACGACTGTTAACAATAAAAGCAATTCTGCATGTCCCACCAGTATATAATAAATGACGGGTTTGAACATTCCTGGCAGCAGATAGGAGAAGACTTCAGCAACATGTTGCAAGAGGCTGTAGGGGAAGGCTTGCCAATCTGAGTTGCTGAAACTCATGCTATGGGGAATATTTTGCCACAGTGACCAAGTGAACAGAGCCAGAAAGCCGACAAGCCAGCCAAAAAAGAAGAAGAGCAGGCGCCTTTTCCCTTCAATTTTGAGCAGTTTTTTACGCAAATCGACCCGTTCTGTAACAGAGGAGACCTGTCGGCATTCTGCAATAAAGGGGTCATTCGGTTTGCTGTTTGCACTCACTTGCGCTGCCTCAGAGACAATTTTGAACTGTTCTGGCAGGAAAGGAGGGGCGTAGCCAAAGGGGTCGCCGGAATCTTGCAGGATGTCATCGCGCATGCGTTGCAGGACGGAGTCATGAATTTTGATATTACCCGCAGTGATTTTGCCATTTTTACTGTTGGAACCGGGCGCATAACAGAGCTCTTCCACATCTCGGGCCGAGTAGCGAAATAGAGCGGCAAAGCCATCTCTGGGGTTGTAGAGAATATCATCGACATTGGCCTGTGCACGCACTGTTGCCACAGCATTGTCGCTGAATTGCAGTCCTTGTGATTCCGCCCAGCGCATCATCCAATAGAGTGCGACGTTGGAGAGACCAGCGCGCGGATAGCCGCCTCCGACATTCGAGTGGCAACCGGCAAACCAAACCTGTTCAATTTTCGGCATGTTCTGTCGGCATTGGGTCTGTTCATTCCAGATTTGTGGCATAAAGGCGACGCGGTTGTCATCGATGGCCAAGGCGTGAAACACCTGTTTGACGGCCAGATCGGCTTGGTAGCGATGTTTGATCCAGCCGATTTTTTTCAGCAATCCATTCAATCCGTCGAACAAAAGCCCCATGCCCTGTCCCATCTTTTCCGGGAAGCCCAGGGCGGAGACGGTATCCCAGATGCCCATAAAATGGATAATATTTTCACCATTGTGAAAACAGTGAACAGGATGCGTGCTGCGCCAATCTGCGAGTTTATTGTGCAGTGGGTCATCCTGGTATTGCCGATAGAGTGTATAGGCTTCCTGCAGCAGAGCATCAATTGGTTTGGATAACATATCTGGGTTGGTGCAGTCGATCAGGCCACAGGTTTGGATAAGACCGGCGAGGGCGCGCACGGTTGCGGCGCCGCGACTGAAGCCGAACAGATAGATATGGTCATCTTTTTTATAGTGGCGGCAGAGAAAATTATAGCCATCCAGGACATTTTTTTTGAATCCCAAACCGATTGCCCCACCCAGTGCCTTTAAGGGAGCAAAGTTGCTGGTACCGACCCCATGGTCATAGATGGCCTTTTGTTGTCTGTTGTTGGGAGGTTGTGCATCGCTCAGATGTGGTTTTTCGCGGAGATCGAGATATTGATATATTTTGAAGACATTGCTGTCTGCCCCATAACCCCCTTTATTGCCGGTACCGTCTGAGCAGACGATAAGGTTTTGAGCCATTGCTGTTTTCCCTCCCTCATTGTGTTGGCTATAGGTATATAGTGTGCTTTCAAGATACCCTGGCTATTGCAAGATGTGTGTTTAGAGTGTATCCCAATTCATCATTATCCCTCTTTTGCATGAAAGAGAGTTGAGGGGAAAATGAAGATAGTAAAAATATCGCAAGTATAAAAATGGCTTTTACTTTTTGCAAGAGCGGTTGATTGAATACAACCATATTTCTTGCGTGAGACTCGTGCAGTCAGTTTATGGCTGTGCCAAGCCATGAACGTATGCTGGTTGCCAAGCTGCGAGCTGCATAGAGGGGTTGGGAGCTGGGGTGGGATGCGATGAGTTGAAGCAGATCTTCCGGGGTGTCCAGATCATGCAAAGTTGTACCAACATGGAAGCACCACTGTAGTTGTTGCAGGCGGGAGAGTGTGATAGCGGCGACGGCAGATGTGCTCCAGGGTATATCGGAAAAGAGATTGGGGGCGCATTGTTGCAGGCCGAGCAGGGCATATCCACCATCATGGGTGGGATAGAGTACGGCCTGATGTTGACGCAGCAGTTGGGCTGCCTCTTGCAGTAAGTGACTGTGCATCTCCAGGCAATCGGTTCCGAGCAAGAGCATTGCTCCAGGAGCGCGTTGGGCTGCACGAGCCATTCGCTCTCCTAAATTTCCTGGACCTTGTGCAGAGAGGCGCACCTGCTTTGGGAATGCCATTTGTGGCCATGGTGGGGCGGGGTAGGCGGGTTCGAGCAGCAATTCAACCTCTCCCAGATTGGCCTCCAGGGCAGCAGCCAGAGTGTGCTGCAACATCAAATGAGCCAATGCAGCCGTTTTTTCTGCCCCCAAAATGGGCTGCAGGCGGGTTTTGGCTAGGCCGGGAGAGGGGGCTTTGGCAAAAATGAGGAGACGCATGGAGTTGGCGTGAGATCTGATAGCAATTTGCAAGTAAATGAGTATGTAAATATTTGCGGCGCTGCGCCGACGCAAAAGGCGCGTCGGCTTCGTGTGTAAAGCGCGCCAAAGGCAAAAGATTACGTAACTCCAACAGGTAAGCCACCGGCTATGCCGGTGGACTAAACAAGGCTACGCCGTTCCGTCGTGCTGAAAAATCGT
>NZ_RXIU01000283.1 GCF_004217665.1 Candidatus Magnetaquicoccus inordinatus
AGATGCCGCTCCCTGTTTGCTTCGCTTCGCTGCCTATTGCAAATTGCAATAGGCGTTTTCATTCTGCAACACCTCCCATTTTACAATATAATCTTCATATTTTCAGTAAGATAGCCTCCATGCCGCTCATCCATACCATGCAGCAGCAGTACCCCCTCTGAAAAAATGCAGCGTAAAGATTTGAAATATAACGATAATATTCTTGGCATGTTTATTGTCAAAGCCTTTGCATTCCGTATTGGCCAAGCCTCCCTTTCGTACAATGCACGGGAAGCTTTTGTCTGCCAGCAGACGGTTGTGCATCTCATGGGTATCAGGAATGAACGCAACGACTCTAATAAGATTTTTTCCTTTTTTACAATGGTTTCCCTTAAGTGTATCCGGATTGCGTGCCGATTTTGTCGCCGGAACCACCGTTGCCTTGGTACTGATTCCGCAATCGATGGCATACGCCCAACTGGCCGGTCTACCCACTCATTATGGACTCTATGCCTCTTTCCTGCCGGTGATTATCGGCGCCTTGTTTGGATCCTCAAAACAATTGGCCACTGGACCAGTTGCCGTGGTCTCGCTGTTGACCGCCTCAACGCTCACCCCTTTGGCACCCAGTGGCAGTGAAGCCTATATCGCTTTGGCAATTATGCTCTCCCTGTTGGTCGGCATTATCCAAATTGTTTTGGGTGTTTTTCGCCTGGGCGTGGTGATCAACTTTCTTTCGCACCCGGTCATCATCGGCTTTACCAATGCAGCAGCGTTGATTATTGGATTGTCGCAACTGTCGAAAATATTTGGCCTGCCCATGGGACGCAGCGAACATTTTCTGTGGGATGTTTGGATAATGCTGCAACAGATCAAACAACTGCATCCGTTAACTCTGCTGTTTGGAATCAGCGCCTTTACCATCATGATGTTGTTGCGCAAATATCGACCCAAATGGCCAAATGTCTTGATTGCCGTCTTTCTCACCACCGTTTGCAGTTGGTATTTTCAATTCAAAGGTATGGGTGGAGCTATTGTCGGCACCATCCCAGAGGGGTTGCCCAATTTGCGGTTACCCACAGTTTCTCTGGAGATGTTATCGGCGTTACTGAGCAATGCCTTGGTCATCGCTCTGGTTGGCTTCATGGAAGCAATATCGATTGCCAAAGCGATGGCCGCACACGCCAAAGAACGTTTGGATGCCAATCAAGAGTTGATCGGTCAAGGTTTGGCCAATGTGCTTGGCAGCTTGAGTCAAGCCTATCCTGTTTCGGGCTCCTTTTCCCGTTCGGCAGTCAATTTTAGCGCCGGAGCACAATCAGGCATCTCTTCGGTCTTTACCAGCATACTGGTATTGCTCACCCTGCTCTTTTTGACCCCTCTGCTCTACCACCTGCCACAATCGGTTTTGGCGGCGGTGATCATGATGGCTGTGGTGGGCCTGATCAACTTCAAAGCCATTCATCATGCCTGGTTGGCACATCGTCATGACGGTATTGCCGCAGTGGTCTCTTTTTGTGCCACCTTGGCCTTTGCCCCACACCTGGACAAGGGTATTCTGGTTGGTGCAGGATTGGCTATTCTCTTTTATCTGTACCGGGTGATGCGGCCACGGGTTGCCATTCTGGGACGCCATGGAGATGGCACGTTGCGCGATACCAAAATCCATCCCAATTTGCCCACAGACGAACGCATCATCGTCATTCGTCTGGATGGACAGCTCTTTTTTGCCAATGTCTCCTATTTTGAGGACTCCTTTTTGTCTGCCCTGGCTGCCAAACCGCAAGCCCGTTATGTCCTGGTAGTAGGAGATGGCATCAACTCTCTGGATGCCACGGGTGAAGAGTTTCTGGCCCATCTCTACTCCAGACTGCAGGGTAATGGCATTGTTCTCATCTTCTCCGGTCTAAAAAGACAGGTACTGGATGTGATGCGCAACACCGGATTGTTTAGCAAAGTCGGCGGTGACGAGGCAATCTTTGCCACCGAGGATGCAGCCCTGACCACCATCTATCAACGCCTTGGTCTGGACAGCAGCGATCAACCTCTTTTGCCTGCCCCACTACCGATCAACCACTCCCTGGGCAGTGCCGTATAACAGAAGATCTGCCCCATGAACCAGACGTGGTACTGGTGCATGGGGCAGAGACACAGCAAACAACACAGACTCCCAGCTCCCCTATCGCCAAACCTGCTTACCAGGGCAGACTCTCCTCAGCCACCACATCCAGTTGCCAAGGCAATCGGCTGAGATCCTGGAAACAGGGCAGCCAATGATTGTGTATGACCCTGGCTCCTGGCAAATCGGTCACAATACGATTGACTCCCTCACTTTTGGCCAACTCTGCCAAGGCATCATTTGCTGGACCACTCAAGACAAAACAGGGAATCGGCCTTTCTGTAAACTGCCGCACATGCTGTTGCAAAAGGTTTAACAGCTCTTCTTCAATGTGCCGATAGTGCTCGGCTGGCGTGCGCAGGCGTTGTCCCGGAGGATCAGGCAGATGCTCAAACAGGCTCACAAAAATCAGATCTGCCGACAACTCCTTCGCCAGATAAAAAGCGCGATGAGTGACTGCGGAGTGGCGGGAAAAGAGATCAACCAAAACAATGACAGGGGAAGGGTTGCCACGCAGATTCTCTGGCAACAGGAGATTCTCTCTACTTGCTTTAATATTGAAATTATTGAAAAATTTCAACCATGCTTTCCGAAGAGTCGCGATAATTTCAGCCACAGGCCACTCCCAATTGGTTGTTGGAAGCCTGCAGTCTATCCGAGCGATGATTAAGAATTGGTTAACTGTTGGTTAATATCTGGTTCAATAAATATTTTTTGCTCTTTCCGACAGTGAGGATGTACCATTTTATAAGATTTTATTGATAATAATCAAAAAATTATCAACAGACACACCCCTTTCACCAACTTACATATAAACAATATTAGATTATCATGTTTTCAAAAAAATGTTATATCTTGTTAATTTCTGATAATATAAATAAATATTTACTCTACATGTTCAGGCAATAGTTATATATTACTCTCTAAATTTATTAAAGCATACAATTGCGCTTTTGCAGCAACCAGAGCATATTCTCCTTTTACAAGCTCCCATTTCCTCTGTTAGTCTTTTTTGTTTGACTCATGGATAGGCGCATTATTCGAGAAAATGGTAAGCACGGTTAGTCCAGAAAGATGTGGGAAGCAAAAAATCATGCTTACTGTAGACTATAGCACGCCGTCATTGGCAAACAGGCCAAAAACATATCTTGCAAATAATGAAAAAGAATCAAAAACACACGGAACTGTCTCGGTAACATTTTCGGCAATTTTTCGCTGATTGATGACATATATTGCGATAAACCAACCATGAACCTATCCCTTTCCAATAAAAATTCGCCCACGCTCATTGCCGTCTCCCTCGGAGCCGTCGTTGCTCTGCTGGCCTCTATTGTGGTCGTGTTGTTTGAATTGGATAGCAAACATACAAAAATGGCCTTGGCACAACGCACTGCAGAACGAATGGCACGGCAAATCGATCAATATCTGGCACGCACACTCTCCTCCACCTATGCGCTGGCAGCACTGATTCGCCAGGGCAAAGGATCGATAGATGATTTTGAGAATGTCGCTACGGAAATGATCTCGCTTGTAAGCGTCCATTTCTCCCCAGGGTATCCATTTATTTTGAGAGGTGAGACCATCCCAGAAAACACATTTTTCAGGAG
>NZ_RXIU01000284.1 GCF_004217665.1 Candidatus Magnetaquicoccus inordinatus
CGCTTCGTCAAAAAAGCTGAATCCCTTTATTATCAAGCCCTACAGCATATATCAGAAAATTGAATTTCCGTACTGATAATCGCATATATCTTCCTGGGATTGGTGCGATATCCCGTCGATATATTTTTATTGGGTAAACAATTATTGGGCGGGAGATTCACATGACTGACATAGTTGTAATGGGTGGAGCAAGAACACAACAAGCTGCGCAAGATCGTCGCCTTCAGGAAGCACAAGAGATTGAACGATTGATCCGTGAGATCAATCAGCTCGCAATGATCTTGCATCTTCTAGAAATCTTTAGAACATACGATCAGCCCATCACCATCGTCATTCGACCCGATGGAATTGCCATCAAGCCAAGAAAACTCATTCCCGCCGATCCGACTTCACCCAATCATGCAGAAAACAAAGCACAACAGGTTTTGGCACAATTGCCCAAAGAACAACGAGAATCGGTTCAAGCTATTTCTGTCGAGCATGCAGATGGCGTAGGAGGCATTCAAGGTTGGTATGATCCCGTTAGACGACAGAACCAAGCAAAGATATTTCTCGATTCAGCAGATTTTCACCAAGACTATTCCGGAGAACGTACCGCCCACACCATCGCCCATGAGAGCTTCCACGCCTTCACCGTCCAGAAACTACTCCCGGCTTGGCAACAGAACAAAAACAGCGGATATGGCCAGAAAATGGAATCACTGTTCACGAAATATAAACACGCGATGCAGTCTGGTGACAGAAACGCCTTCCCAACGGATTATGCCGCATCGCACATGGTCAAAATGCATCATGCCGTAATGGCTGGAGATCGAAGAGAAGCAGCGCGGCAGTTTGAAGTAGGCTTTATGGAGTATACCGCTGAACTAGCAGCAAACATCGAAACAGGCAAAGACCAGTCTCCCCACCCTCACGTTGCACAAGCCTACGCAGCGATGCGATCAGTATTGCAACAAGCAAATGGGGGCAAGCATGTTGCGATGATCAGTGCGGTACCCCTATCCTCTCAGAGAGGCTCTGAATCCCTCTCGATGAGAGAGAATCCAATTCTTTCCTGGCTTCAGGGATATAGTGGATAGCCTCTTTGTTTTGAAAATATATACCTAAATATGTATCAGAGAAAACTGATTTCAGACAGCCCCGCACCTCTTCAGAAGCTCCAAGAATGGCTCAACTCCTGGCGAAATGCACAATATCTTGGTGCACTTCAACTCTCGAAAACAGCTCAAGAGGTCACACAGTTCCTTATGGAACTAAAGCAACCCAACGACACCGTGGTCATCGCAGGACTAGAACACGCCATTCAACTTCATCGGCTTCTGGGCATCGGCATGATACAGCAGGTTCACACCTTACTCACCTCGCCCTACTCTCCGATCACGGAGTCGTTCATTCAGCATCAAATCAACCTCTGCTCAGAAGATGAGCTATTCCTTCTCATGGAGAGCTTTCCCGACGCATCCGATTCGTTGTTGAGAATGGCCATGAAAAAGGCCAGCGAACAAAAGTCACGTACAGTGCTGTTTCTATTATTTCAAAGACTGGAAAACACCTCAGACTCAGAGGCCCAGCTCCTCACCATACGCGATTGCAAAAAAACCGACATTCTATCCACTTTCTCGCAGATTTCAGATCCCACCCCTGACGTCATGATCCTCGCCATCGATCGTATTCCCGTCACCGGACTCGACCAACTTCTCGCTATCTTCCCCTCATCTCATCAGGGACATGCCACGGACATTCTTGCTAAAATCGGCACGAAACCCATGCGTGACAGCGAAAAGATACATCATCTCTTTGCCTATTACAACCTGCTCGATCAACCCACTACAACCATCATTGAAAGTCTTATTGAGCATCTCCCAACAAGGCAAGAGCGGCACCTGGTCTCACTTGAAAGCCTCATCCCCACGTTACCCGAACTCACTCCGTCCATCGTAACAGCATTGGCCAAACACTACACTGCCCACGTGAAAAACATAACGGAAATTCTCAATCGACTTCTTCGAACCGGGAAGCTGAATCCAACTGAGCATCAGAATCTTCTCGACCAATTTAGAGAGCTTTCCCAGGCATCAAAACCGACCACGCAAATTCGGAAAACAGCTCGTTTGGTTATAACAAGACATGACGGACACCTGCTCTCAACGGGCTATAAACCGGGAAGCACCATCCAAAGATTGGCACTCCCCGACGAAAATCACAGCGGTCAAAAAATCGCAGAACAGCTGATAGGGTTACTTTACAAGAACATTAACTCGCGTGAAAACGGTTAAAAATTGTAACAAAATCCCATATTGGTCGCTTGATAGGCCGGCGTTGAATCCGGTGCAAACGTAAACGCCAAGTCCAGCATAATATTCCCCTGAGTCACGCGTCCACCTAGCTGATAGCCCTTCACCCCATTGGTCGACGTATACTCCGCAATCACATCTGCGACACCCGGCAACACATGATAGTCCAACGCAATAGCAGAATAATAAGTTTGAGCCACCATGTTATAGCCCAAATTGGCATTAACTTGAACATTTTGAATGGTTCCGGAATTCAGCACCCCCAAATAGGTCTCATTCCCACCGCCACTGTTCTTCGAGAAAGACAGTACCGCACCCGAATCAATCAAATCGCCGAGCTTATCCGCAAAGCGGTACTTATTCGCCCAAACCAAATCATACGGGAACGTACTTCCATCCGTCACATGCGACACCGCTAATCCTAACTCATATCGATCCGTCATCCCACGCTTAAACGTAAACGTATGCGTCTTCAAGTTATTGAAGTTATACTCCATTCCATACGTATCTTTGGGCTGAGTTCCGGGATCATCACATCCTAATGGTCTCGCGGAAAACGCCATTGTTCCTAATACCAATACCCCTACCAATCCGATTGTTGCTGCTTTCATCTTGAAATCCCCCTCTTATTTTGATATTACAATATTGTTTCTAGACTATCCGATCATCACGATCCCCGTCAATAGGCCCTTCGTTCGGCAGAATACTATCCGACAGGATACCGTCCGATAGAATACCGTTCGGCATCACCTTGGTTGACATCGCGCCCAGTTTCCGGATCTTTTCCGCTTTACCCAACACATTACCCGGCCCAGATGATAGTTTTCGCATTCCCTCTTCATACGTTTGGTGTGCCGACTGAAGTTGATGTCCCATTTTCTGAAAGTCTTCGACAAACCCAACCAACTTATCATACAAAGCCCCACTTTGACGGGCTATCTCCAGAGCATTCTTATTCTGATGATCTTGCTTCCAAATATGGCTTACAATTCGAAGGGTAGCGAGCAACGTCGAGGGGCAAACCAATAAAATATTCTGATCAAACGCGTCTGCAAACAACCCCGGATCGGTCTGAATCGCCAAGCCGAAAGCCGACTCGATCGGCATAAACATCAGCACAAAATCGGGGCTATTGATTTCGTAAAGCGCAGGATAATTTTTCTGTGACAGCCCCTTGAGATGATTCCGAACCGATCGAACATGATCCCGTATCGCAAACTCTTTCTGGGCTAGATCATCTATCCCGATCAAACGCTCATAGGCCGATAGGGAAACCTTGGCATCGATCACAAGCTGTTTCCCGTCTGGCAAACAAATAACCACATCGGGCTGTTGCCGCCGGCCATCTGACGAACGAAGTGAGACTTGCACCAGGTATTCGC
>NZ_RXIU01000285.1 GCF_004217665.1 Candidatus Magnetaquicoccus inordinatus
ACTGATATTCCGCCGTGGGAATATGTTTGCGGCTGGCCTCGTCATGGGTCAGGGTTTCCACCTGTTTTTTCGATTCTTTTGCCATTATGCCTGCTCCGTGCAAAACGGATTGATGACCGATTTTCGGCTCTTTCCCAAAGCATAGATAAAAATGTTGGTGTCAACGCAGACACGAGCGGTCATGCAATTCATCCCGACGCATGGGTTGCAGATCACCGTCTTTCTCGCCGCTATCCGGCAGATCTGTGACAACCTGTTCACTTATCACCGTAACAATAACCTTTACCCGTTCCTGAGCCCATGATGGCACCTCCCCGGTCCAGGTCAAACGGCCATGATCGTAAATGGCTTCATAGCTTTGCAACATCTCCGTTCCTCCTCATCTCATCGAGACAGAATCGAGGCAACCAGCTTAGCAAATTCCGCCTGTATCTCAAACACCGCCGTAAACTCGGCGAAAGCCCAGCGGCCAAACTTGCCCAGATTGTTCACCCCCGGCACCCAATAAACCTGCATGGTATTGCTCTTTTCCTTGGCATCCTCACCCCGAAAGCCCTTGATTTCTACCACCAGATGCAGAGGATCATCGCGACCATCGTTGATCTGTACAATAAAATCAGGAAGATATGTTTTGCGTGCAGAACCCATAAGATAGGGCACCTCCAGACCAAGTCCCTGGTTTTTCACATAGGCACGCACCAGAGGGTGCGCCTCTGCCACTCGACAAAACTCAGCCTCCCAATCGCTGTCGCACACCACCCAGTTGATATGACAATGACGCGGCGAACTCTTCCAACGGATCTTTTTGGAGGTGGTAAAATGGACAAAACGGGTAGAGCCAGTGGGGTTGTAAGGATCCAGAATCGCCTTGACCGGTCGGTCACCCAGCAGAGAGGCGGTGATGGCGCTTTTGATCTTTTCACAGGCCAGATCGGCAATCTCCTGATAAAGCAATTGGGCCGGAGAGGTACCGCCAATACATTGCAGATAGCCTCCCTCCAACCATTGCCGGGTAATCCTCTTGAGCTGACCAAAAAGATAGAGCTTTGGCTCCTCGCCGGGATCGCGATATTTGCTGTAGAGCAGATGTTTGGCCAGATGAAAAAGCAGCGTGGATTGCCGCATCTCCTGCAAATGCTTCAGGGTCAAATCCACCCCTTCACCCAAAATGCCCTGATTGCGGGTAATGGATGGACCAACCATGTCAGGGCTGAGAATCAAGACAGAATCGGCAGAAAACTGCGCCGTCAACAGTTCGTTGGGCAACTCTACCCGATAGCCTTCCACCCGTGGAAAAAGAATTTCCAACCCATCCCGTTCCGGTCGCACCGCCTGCACACGAATGGTTTCCCGAGGCGGGGTCGGTTTGACGACCACCGGTTTTGCAGTAAAATCAAAGGGTATTCCCAACACATCGGCATATTCGACATTGAATAGTCCGGCCTCGTTGAGATCATAGGATTGTCGGCGCAAGGCGCGCCCCACCACCTGTTCGCAAAGCAACTGGGTACCAAAAGCCCGCACCCCTAAAACATGAGTCACGGTATTGGCATCCCACCCCTCTGTCAGCATGGAAACCGAAACCACACAGCGGATAGACTCCCCCAGTTGGCCCGCCTTGCCGACAGTATTCATCACCTCCCGCAACAGATCGGCATCGCTCAGGCTGTCGGCAGCCTGGCGGTCTCCGGTGCGGGCAACCATCTCCCGCCGAAAACGGTCTATCTCATCGGCGGCCATGTTGCGAAATTCAGCATCCAATGCCTCGCCAGAATCCAACTGGGCACTGTCAATCAGCAGGGTTCGCGGTCTGGGCAAACGGGTGCCATGCTCGTCATAATTGCGAAACAGCTCCAGTCGCCCAGGAACATAGTGACTCCTCCCCTCTTCTCCTTCCTGATTAAAACCCGCGATATAATCGTGGATCAGCTTGGAGGTCGAAGTATTGTTGCAGACCACGATAAAGACAGGGGGTACCGCGACACCTGCCCCCTCCCACAGAGCAAAGGTGGTTTGATAATGGCCGTAGAGAGCTTGCAAAGCAGTTTGCAATTCTGTCGGCAGACTGAGGGGATCCAACATCTTGCCGGAGGTTCCACGTCCCTTTTTGGGCATTTTTTTGCCGATATAATCCCAGAGATTGCGAAACTTGGGCGACTCGCCTCCGGGAATATTATCGGCCACCGGCACTCTGGGCAATTTAACAATGCCGCACTCGATGGCATCCATCAGCGAAAAATCGCTCGCCGTCCAGGGAAACAGCGTCCCTTCGGCATAACCGGAACCACGCAGAAAAAATGGAGTAGCAGAAAGATCATAAACCACCGGAACACCCAAAATGCGTTTGACAGCTTCGATGCCGCTAATCCAAAGCCTGGCCGCCTCATTGTTCTCTTTGGCCTCGGTCAGATCATCCCCTTTGAGCTCCCCTTCGTCGCTGCTGTCCGCTTTGCCGCGATAGCAATGGTGGGCTTCGTCGTTGATAACCAGAATATTTTTCATACCCATCAGTTCAGGCATCACCCGCTGGATCATCTGCCCTTCCGTCTCCAGCGTATTCAAATCCGAACCACGCCCCTGCAACAGAGCACGACCGACCGGGGTGATGGCTATCCGTTCCCGCAACTTGAAAGCATGATAGTTGGTGATGACAATTTTGGCCTTGTCCAGGTCGGCCAGCATCTCATTCGGAACCAACTCCCGACCACGATAATAGCTGTCTGGGTCATTGGGTTGCAAAACCCGCAAGCGGTCACGGATGGTGATACCGGGGGTGATCAGCAAAAAGCCTCGGCTAAACTGTCTGCTTTTGGGATGGCGTAGCGCATTGACTATCTGCCAAGCCATCAGCATGGCCATCACCGTGGTTTTGCCTGCTCCCGTGGCCAACTTGAAAGCGATACGAAACAGCTCTGGATTGGCGGAGGCATTGGCTCTTTGCATATGCTCCAAAGCCCAGCGAGCCCTCTTCGGGGCAACCTCTGCCAACCAGATAGCTGTCTCCACCGCTTCCACTTGGCAAAAAAATGGCCGTATACCCTGGAACGGATGGTGCCGCCAATGCTGCAGCAAACGAACAGTCTCAGGAGTCACCAACCATTGCCCAGGATCAGCAAGCTGCCGCCACTTCTCCACCTCCTCCCTGATTTTATTGAGAATGGCATTGGTATCATAGCTCTGCTCGGCGGTAGAGAGAGTATCAAACAGCAGAGTGGGTTCCGACTTGGGATCACCCCGGCGTCGGGATGGCTTGGGAACCGGCGTGATATAGGAAGAAGGACGCCGTTTGGCAATGATACTACCGGTCGGCTGCCCATCGGGATCCAACTCCCAATGCTGCGCCGGATAGGCGTAGGGTGAGTTCAAAACAGGATGATCAAAAAACTGTAGGCTCATAGCGCACGCTTCCCGTTACCGTTATTGGTCTTGGCAGCCAATTCATACTCCTGAAGGTTCATATTGTACGTATGCAGGTTTGGCTTGGCGAGGGATGAAGCTCGTAGCGACAGGGCAATCGCATTTGAAAACCAGAAAATTATTAGGGAGGTCCAGGAGGAGATTATCTCCTCCTGGTGGGTGCAGGGCAAAGCCCTGCTGGTAATGTGCGG
>NZ_RXIU01000286.1 GCF_004217665.1 Candidatus Magnetaquicoccus inordinatus
CGAGGTATTTAGGATTACAGGAAAAAGTGCAACGATGGTTTTCCTTACATCACCTTTTCTGACTGAAGAGTAAAAAACAAAAACAAAAGTGGAACGTACGTTAGATTGAACATGAAGCGAAGCGAAATGGAAAGATACGCAAACTGCAAACCTAAGTTTGCAAGGTTTCGATAAGCTCAAGCTATCACTTTTGTACTGTTGAAAATGATATTTATTTTCCGCGAAAAAAATTTATGAAAGATGAAAATATTCCGTCAATTTTTTTGTTTTTTTGAGGAGCTGCTTTTGATTTCTTTATTGTGATTTTGGTTTTTTTAGATGGAGTAATATCGACGACGTTTCTCTCTTGTTTTGTAAATCGTGTTTTTGTCTCCCCTGTGCTCTCGTTTATAGATCTCAATACGATTGCTGGCTTAAAAATGAACCTAATTGCAACGACGCTTTTTCCTTCTTTAATCTCTTCAAATCGAACTTTTATATGGTAATGCTTATTAATTTCTTCACAGGCCGGAAGAATAGTTCTTGCTTTGAAATTAGCGTATTTAGGATATTGGTTCCCAACGGCAAAAGAATGACGTAGTTGCTCTAGAGACTTTTCCATCCATCCTGTTTCTTTGAACTCTTGTAGTAATTCAAATAAGCGTGTTGCATAGATGCTTTTAAAATTAGAAATATCTGCAAGGTTGTAAACCATAAAACGTTCTTTTACCTGTTTTAGGTAAGGCATTATGTCGTCCGTAAATTTAATATTGATTTTGCCTTCATCTTTAACATATTCAGCTTGAGAACAAACGTTTATTCTTAAGTAAGAGTTCGAGTTTTCTCTGGGAACTGTAATATCGGTCTTCATGAGTTTGTTGACGGCTTTTTTCAACGCTGAGTAACTGTGTGTTTGTGCCGTTTTAAACACATGACTAAACTCTTTTGCTGAAAGTGTATGTTCTCTTTTTAACTCTTCGGCTTGTAGGTATTTACCATGTTTATCAACCCCACCAAGTTTACTTAATAACATTAAATAAACTTGATAGTCGGTGTGGGTAAAGTCGCCAAAATTAGACTGATTTAGCCTAGTAGATTTATATACCTTTGGGGTCTTAGATTCATACAATGCTTTTTTCTTCATGGTAGAACATCCTTATAAAATAACAAATATGTACCACTAAATATAACTCTTTTTCTTGTATTGCAACAAAATTAAGGTGTTTCTGGGCAAATATCGCAAAAATATACATATTTTTGGTGGTACGGTTTTGTTATATATGCCCTGTGGAAAGTGCTACAAATTTGTTATCTTTTAACGACAAATTTGTTATTGTTTAAACGACAAAAATGTTATCCTTGCGTGTGTTTTAGCCGCTAGATATGCGGGTTTTGAGAAGCTACAAAAGGGGAAAATATATAAATATATTTTCTTACTAAAGGTTGTACTAAAGGGATAACCCTGTGGATATCGTCCGAAATTTTAGATTTTCGATTCTCGGCAGAGGGGAGTTTGAAACGAGTCACGGAACAGGAAACGACCATCGTCCGAAATTTTAGATTTTCGATTCTCGGCAGAGGGTTGGAGTATAAACACGTCGCTATTTCAATTTTAAGAACCCCTGGAGGCACCTAAATGGTTTTTATATCCGAAGGTAGCCAAAAAAAGAAAATGCCGCGTACGTTTAAAATATGCGGCTTAAAATCGATTTTAGTTTTACCTGGTTTTTTCTAAATATGAGGTGTTTTGTTTACCCTAATTTTAACGAGAAGGTTACTAACATTTTTTCCTTGTACCAATTCCACTGTTAGCAGATATAGCGTTATCTGGGATTCCCTTTTCTCCGAGAGCTTCTAAAATAGCTTCTAAAGTTACCGAGCAGCAGTTGTGCGAAGTAGCACTATAATCCGATGCTTTTTGTTTATCAAATGTTTCGGTTACTTTTTGCCACTCTCTCATAGTAACTCGACGCTTTACCTCCTCACACTTTCCTTGAAAAAGTCCTGGAGCGGGCTCTCTGATCGAACCTACATCTCCAAAGTACCCCCTAGAGTCTAGGACTTGGTCTCCCTTTGTTAACATGACGTAACAATGTTCGAAGTATGCTTTGCCAGCGAGTGGCCGGGCACATGAAAGTAGGCAGACATCATCTGATGAAGTCATATCTGAAGCCATGGTTGCTGATATCAACGTCATGAAATTGAGTACCAAAAGATATTTTTTCATTAATACCACCTAAATACAGAGTTTAATTTAATACTTCCCTCGCTATCTTCAGAAAATAACATTTGAATGTTCTCGTATCTGAGACTTTTGTTATCTCTAGCTTCAGGCAAGTGTTTTTCTACAAGATCGCGCAATTCTTTAAAAGATATTCCACTTGATTGCATTCCCTGTAAGGCTGGAGTTGTATATATTACACCATTCTCCACGAAGGATGATGGTAGCTTAATATTAGCCACATCAGACTTATCAAACAAAGATGACGCGCTTACATTCGTTATAACCGCAAACATAAAACTTGTAATAATTTTAGATATTCTCATAGCAAACTCCGTTAATTATAGCCAATCACGCGTAATATTAACACATCAGTGGGCGTTGGAACAAGCGATCAATGGAACACCTTAATTTGCGTCGAATGGATTTAGTCTGAGCCCATTTCTTTTCGATGGGGTTGAGATCTGGAGAATATGGGGGTAAATATAGCAGAGTATGCCCTGCCGCTGCTAAAGAGTCCTGCATCTCTGATTGCTTATGAAAGGTTGCATTATCCATCACAACCACACTTTGTTCAGGCAATTTAGGAATCAGATCTTGCTGCACCCATGCAGTAAAGACGTCTGAATTAATCGTTGATTCAAACAAACTCACCGTTAACAGCGTTGCTCCAATCAAGGCCCCTATGGCATTGGTTCGTCCTTTCGCTCCCCAATCATGAGTCCCATAACACCGCTGTCCTTTTGTTGAATATCCATGAGTTCTGGGCATATCATGACTGAATCCACTCTCATCGATATACACGATAGGACGAGATGTATCCTGATGTTTTTTAATCTTTTGGCAATAGACAGATCGTTTTTCGGGATCCGCTTTCGGATGTTTTAGGGTTTTTTTTATAGGTCACACCTAATCGTTTCAAGGCATGGTAGATGCAACCTCTTCCACAGCCTAATCGCTCTGCTCGCTCATATTGAAATGCGTCCGGATAAGCTTCTATGTCTGATTTCAACGCCTCCATATCAATCTTTGTAGCGGGCTTGTTTCTAGTGGTTTTTGGAAGAATTCCATGCTTCCACTTCATCAACGTGCCTTTGTTTATTTTAAATCGTGTTGCCGTTGCACGCACGCTTAAACCTTCCTCTCTCATTGCGCTTAATACTTTTTTCCGAAAATCGCTCGAATACATTTTTCCAACCACCCATTTTTTTATCTCACCCTATTGTATTATATTTGTGTGTGTTTAGCTATAATTACCAGCTTCATTGTAAGTTTTTTGCACCAAATAGCAACTGAAGTTTGTCATTAAAGTTCCAGGGTTTTCAAAAAAGGCATTTCAATGCCTAAGTGCGCTTGTGGTAAAAAACCACAAGACGAGGTATTTAGGATTACAGGAAAAAGTGCAAC
>NZ_RXIU01000287.1 GCF_004217665.1 Candidatus Magnetaquicoccus inordinatus
GGCCAGTGCCGCATAACCGCCACTTTCCGGTGGGTTGACGACAGGGTCTTGCACGTGCGCAAAGCGACAAAAGCAGAACCAAACCAGAAGTTGATTTACCAAGCTCTTGCCATCGATCCCAACCCCGGTGGAGTAAAAAAGATGATTGCTTGATCAAAAAATGGCCAAGGCATCAACTTTGTAGTGCCACTTGCGAAAAAATAGCATCACAATACACTGATATTGCTTGAAAAATTTTGTAGCATGTTAAACATGGGTTAAAAATGTCAACCAGGGGGATCAGCTTGCCCGGACTGGACTGAAAGACCAATCCCAGCCGATCCATTACCTCCTGCATCTGTCGGCTTGGGTTCAGCATTCTCTGCAGAGAGGTTGCCAAGGCAGTACCTGCTCGCTCCCCGCGATAACCACCATCGGCCATCACGCCGATCACCGCCGCCAGATCCAAAAAATCGATACCGGCGGATTTGGCTGTGGCGGCAGACCGTTTCAACGACTCGCCAACGGCATTCACTGTCGTCATCGACGACTGAGCCGTTTGCACGATCACATCACTGATGGCAGTGAGATTGTTGGTCTTGAAGCCGGACGAGTTCATGATGGTCAGCAGGGTGTCCGCCGACCCTTTGATATCGGCAATGCCACCGGCACTCTCGCCCGCTGCCACCGTGGCCATGTGCATCACGGTAGGCAGGGCCTGCATGGCATCATCGGCCTTCATGCCTGCAGTGGCCAGCACCAGCAACCCGTCCGCTGCGCTCTTGGCCGAAAAGGTGGTGCTTTTTCCCATCTCCTCGGCATAACCCCGCAACGCCTTGCTCTGCTCGCCGGAACTCTCCATCGCCACATCCACCCGGCGCATCACCGTGTCAAACTCAGCAAATTTGTTCAACGTGCTGGTGGACACCTGATGCAGGGAGTACATGGCCGCAAGCAAAGTCCCTGCTGCTGTCGCCACGCTGTGCATGGAGTTGCCGCTGCCAGAGATTTCTCTCTGCAACTCGGCAGTTTTCACCTTGAGTTGCTCATTGGCTCGCACCAGATCTCTGCTCGATGCCTGGCCGGAGGCGGCAAGCTGCTGGTAGGCATTTTTCAGCTTCTGAATCTCTTCCTGCACCTCCCGCACCGGGCGTACACCCAGTTGGGCGAACAGGCTCATGACACGGGCATGCTCCTGCAGTCGTTCGGTGGATTGTTGCAGGTTGCTGCGCAGACGCTCCTCCTCGGATGAGAGGGTACGCACACTGATACCAGCCGCCGACAACCCAGCAGCACTTTGTTGCACCGCCAAGCGGGCAGCCTGCTGGGCATCAGTCAAACGGGTAACTTCGGCCTGGGCAGCCTGGAACCCTTTGGTCATCTTGTCGGTGGCACCGGGAGTTTTTTCAATCTCGGCAGTCAACCGGTTGATGTCTGCCATCGTCCGTTTGACCACCGTGCCAAGGCCGGTACTCTCATCCTGCATGCGTTTCAATTCAGCACGGGCTGTTGCCAACTCCCGCGCCATCTCGGCTGTTGGGTTGGTAGTCTGTCGGAATTGTGCAGCCAGCGTCTGCACTTTTTCACGAAACTGCGCGGTGGCGGCTGCCGAGGCCTTTTCCTCCTCAACAAATGCCGCAAAGGATGCCTTTGCGCCAAGCAAATCGGCTTTCATTTTCTCCAAAGGCGCATTGGCCTCGGTAATCTGCCGGGCATAGTCTGCCATGGCCAGCTGGGCAGAACGAAGCGATTGATGGGTATCCACCAATTGCTGGCGCACCTGTTTCAATCGCTCAATATCCGCCAGTCCAGCCATGGCGCTGCCCAACTTGGCACCCTCGGCAGCCGCCGCACCGGTCAGTCCAGAGAGGGTTTTGTTGAACTCCTGTTGCACCTGAGCCGTGGCCCGGACGAACTGCTCCACATTCATGCGCAGGAAAAATTCCAGGGTGTTGGCCATAGTCATGCACCTGTCTGGAAATTGGCCAGCAGAGCGGTTTTGAGCATCTCACCGGCCATCAAAAACAGCAGGGGGTGCATCTCCCGGAACACCATCCACACCTGCTCACATTCAGAGAGGGAAAGATCCTCCAGTGTCTCGCCTGCAGGCGGGACAATGTTTTCTCCCTCCAGAAGGATGAGCATCTGGGGAAGGCGCTCGGTCAGCAGGGTGAACAAATCGGTGTTTTTCAGATCCTGGGAGATGCTGCGCAGGAACTTCAACACATCCTTGGGGCGCAGCTCATGCAGGATCACTGTCCGACCTGCTCCCAGGTCGACTGATTTTGTGATGCGCATTTTTTTCATCCATTGCTGTGGGTTGATCAGAGTCCGAGATAGCGGGCAATCAGCCAGTGAACTGGAGGGTGCTTGGCCCAATATTGGTTGAGAGCCATCAGGCGGGGCAGAGTGAGACAGTCGTCGATATACTCCCAAGTCCAGCCAGTCGAGGCGATGACGTGGGCATAAATCTCGTCCCAGTGCAGTTCCTCTACCCCGCCTTCACTTCCCCCGGGCGCACCAACCCGGAGGCTCGCATGATGGCCTCCATCAGAATGGGCACAGTGGCCAGATCCACCAGATCTTCGACATCCTCCAACTGGAGCTGCGGATAGTTGCGGGAGAGTGCGGCATGGATCACTTGAAGCGCACTGTCAATCTGCTCAATGGAAAACTGGCCACCCTGCAGGTTCTGGAAATGGGGCATCAATTTTTTCAATTGTCCCAAGCTCAAGGCCGGAACCACCCAATCGCCACCTGCAAAGTGCACCGTAACACCTTCGTGTGGGGGAATACTCATCAAACAGCCTCTCTATTGATTCTGGCAGGAATATTTATGTTCAGAAAAAATTTACAAACAAAAATAAGAACCTTTGACCGCAACGCTCCGGCTGGCTACCATCCCAACAACTGGCTGAAACTCAGTCTGGCCACTGAGCATTCAGCCTGTTGCTGGATTCCCTTCGGGTCGAGTCCAGTAACCGCAGACCCGCAGGCGTGACGGTGAGGATGGGGAGTCCAGGTGAGTCATTGTCGTGATGACAACGGCGAGTGGAAGGCAGATATGGTGACGAACTCGCTTGAGCCTGCCTGATGATGGCAGTGTTTTTGAGATTCCCCATGATGGGTCGAGTCCAACGCACTGCCACATCACAAAAAAGGGAATATGCACACGCTGCATTTGCGCCTTGAATCCGCCATATTTTCCTTACACCTTCGTGTGGAGGGGTACTCATCAGACGGCTTCCATGTCTATTTGGCAGAAGGCGCTGATGTCGGTGCCGGTCTTGGTGTCGTCGGACAGCACCTTGGCTGTCAGGGTCAGCTTGGCAAACTCGTCGCTGATCAGGCCCAGTTCCTTGGTGGGAGAAAAGACGACACGATACATCACCACCTTCAGTCCCTTGCCGTTGCGGGCAAAGTTTTTTCCGGCAAAAACCACCCGGTACTCCTCCCCAGAACCAACCAGTGCCTGGATGTTGTAGCCTGCCGAGGTGGTGTAGGAAACCTCAACGGGGGTGCCCTCCTCGTCAATTTTGGTAGAATT
>NZ_RXIU01000288.1 GCF_004217665.1 Candidatus Magnetaquicoccus inordinatus
TGTATTGCTCTCTGGTTTCGGGAGTAGCGGTCATGTCAATTGGCCAAGAGTTGGCGGATAATATTGGCCAAGACAGGCGCATAAGGAAGCAGACAACCCTCTTTTTCTGTTTGCATATCATCCAGGATGATTGCAAGCAACTCGTCATCAAGCAGGGTCAACTCTTCCGGTTGGATTCTTTCAAGAAAAATCAAAGTTTCCACCATCTGCTTTCGTCTATTACGCTGGCTGCGGCCATCCAGATTAAGAATCCGGATGCTCTCCTGGGCATTGTCGGTCGTTCCTGTCACACGTCCAGAAAGGAGATACATCAATTCATGTTCACAAGCGGGATCCAGCGGGGTCAATGGCAATCTTTGGCTTCCATGAGAACCTCCGCATTGCCCTCTCCTGTTGCAGGATGCCACTATATTGGCGAAATCAAGGGTACGATTGGGAGCTGTTGCTTGTGGGATCACATGCTCATTGTGGCTGGTTTCAACATCAATGCGTTCACTGCAATAGGCACACAGGCAGCGTTGTTCCCCAAGCGCAGCTTGGCGGATGGCAAGTCGAACCTCTTTTCCCTCTTCAGAATGCTCCAGATCGTCATAAACAGTGCCAGAAGAGTGATGACGGTGCCAATGTGCCAATTCAGGAGGAGGGTCACCCTTGCGAATCCATCTCATGAACTTTCCCCTTTGGAACCCTGACGGCGCAATTCCAGTCTCCTCAAGAGCAGTCGCGCCTTGGACAGTTCCAAATGATCTGCCGGAAGCTCTCTTTCCATTTCTGTCAACAGATCTTTGGCTTGAGCCATATTGCCATCCTGGATCGTTTCCAACAACTGATCTATTTTTTCTTGGACCACAGGGTTACGAATGTCCGTATCCATCTCTTGCAACAAAACCTGGTTAACATCCATGCCATAGATGTCACCGATGGAACTTATCTTGTTTTCAGCAAGCATGAAACTGCGCGCATTTTTCTCCTGGCTGATGATAATGGGTGAATGGGTAGTCAGTATGAACTGCACGTTGGGAAAAGTTCTGGCCAAATTGCCCAAAATGGTGCGTTGCCATTTGGGATGCAGGTGCAGATCCACCTCGTCAATCATGACAATACCCTCTCCCTCCAATGGGTTAATCATGGCAGGGTTCATCATGGCCAAACGGCGTGCAATATCCCCAACCAGGGCGATCAGGGATTTTTCCCCCTGGGAGAGTTGACCGACGTCGAACGAAAGACCATCCTTGTCGATCATCATCAATAGTCTGGGCCGTCTCTGAATACGCAAATTATCGAAACCTGGCATAAAAGCGGCGATGGCACTGCGCACAGCCGTCAATTGCCGATCCTTGGGCGAAGAACGCAGCCTGTCCAATTCCTGCCACAAAAGAGCCGGATCACCACCCCTCAGGTTGGCAAGCAGATTCAATATCTGATCGTTCAGGTTGGTTGAAGATTCGTTCTCGGTGTCCTCTCGTTCCCGGAACCATTCAAAGAAACGCCTAAAGTCCACGCCCTGTTGCAGTGCGTTGTCATATCCATCCACTTGCGCAAAAGTGTGGAGGCTGCGCGTTCGTATGGGAACATCCAGAACCACGCGCTCCACCGGATAATAGGCAATCAACGGAAGAGAGGCATTTTGCGCATTGTTCGTCAATGCGGTACGGAAATGCTCTGCCAGAGCAGTCATGTTGGCAAGTTGGCTTTCCCGAGTTTTTTTGCGGCCTTTGCGCGTCTTTGCCAGAGACCAGTGGAAAGTATGCTCCTGGTCTTTGACCTCCAACATGATCACCGCCTCATTTTGACCATTACGAATTTGGCCGTCATCCAGGGTACTTCCGTTGCCTTTTTCCCGGTTGATACGCGCCACCAACCAACTCAACCCCTTGGTTACAGCCTCCAGGATGGAGCTCTTGCCAGCACCGTTATTGCCGATAAGCAGAATATGGGCAGATCCTTCCAACACAAGTTCCAGTTTCTCGAATCGTCGGAAGTTCTCCAGGGTGATTTTTGTTAATTTCATGATACCCTCCAAGGAACAACTGCGAGCAGGATCCGCTCATGGGACCGCATCAAGCAATGAGCAACAAAAAACCGCCAAGGTTGCGCGTGCCAAGGACTAATCCAAGGTATAGGCGTGGCGGTTAAGTTGGGTTCAGTATATACGGGGTGAGGGAAGTTTGCGAGGCTTGTTTTGAGATTTTGACAATCCATCCATTGGTCTGAACCGGTTCGGGCGTGCGGTACTGCACCGCTCGCCAAGGCGGAGAACGGAAAAGGGCAAAAAGAGTGTTTGTGTTCGCAGTGCTGCGCCGGTGGGGTGTGTTTGCTGGCCATCATGCGGCTTCCTCGTCCACCTTCACCCGCCTTTTGCCGGTGAGGAGTTGTTGCATGAGGGCTTTTTTCTGGCGTCTAAGAGCATCAACTTGTTGCTCCAGCTTCACTGTCTCCTGGTCACATGCAGAAAGAACCCTTCCAATCAATTTCTGAGATGCCTTCGGAGGAATAATCACACGAAAGCTCAGTACATCATCCCTTGATATTCCTGGTATTAACCCACTTGCTGCATCCTCAAAAATGCCAACTCTGGATTGGAGAACATAAAATGCAAAAATACGATCAAAGCTTGTAGCGCGAACGGCCATCAATTGACGGCTAATACAATATGTTGAATTTGACAGAATTGACTTGCCTGTGCCAGATCCTTTCACTGTTATTAATATATCACCATCATCGCAAAGCACCTTGGGAGTATCTGTATACTTGGAAATCACTAGATACCCATTGGGAAAGTCTGCTGGTCCAGTCAGATAAGGAACACCTTTTCTGTCTGAATTAACATTACTTGCTTCAATATGCTGACCAGAGATCAGTCTGATACCCTCTCCAAAACAGCCAAGACCCCATTCCCCCTCATCACCAGGAAATCGCCTTTTCCCCGTCAAAAGCTGCTGCATCAGTGCCTTTTTCTGCGCCTTGCTGTTGGCGATCAACCGCTCCACGATTTCAATGGCCCGGTCCCAGGTGGAGAGGATGCGGGCGATTCTTATTTGTTCAGAAAGAGGAGGAATATTGAAATCCCACTTCAACCATCTGTCGACCTTAAAGATCATTTTCTCAATATGAACACCTATACTGGAATGAAAGCACGTTTGCTGAAAATAGATCGTTTCAGACAAATATCTTAAAAACTTTAGATCAAGACGCCCATCGGTTCCTAATATGGCATATTCGTTTGATACAATCGATCCATCCAAATTGTCGGGCACTAACCCGCACGCTCCATGAACGATCTGACGTTTTGAAATCAAGAAATCCCCACCTTTTACATAGAACTGTGTCGGAGTTTTGATCTCTTCACCATCAAGAACTTCTCTTTCAATAACTCCTCCACGTGCCCGTTTCACAGTAACAAGACGGT
>NZ_RXIU01000289.1 GCF_004217665.1 Candidatus Magnetaquicoccus inordinatus
TTCTTTAGCAAGCTTGCCGATCCTGATCTTAGGCCCGGGGAGATCCGCCATAATCGTGAGCGCCTGATCTCCCTCAAACGCGACGAGACGAAGTCGATCAATCACCGCTTTGTGCCAGGCAAAATCACCATGAGCGAAGTTGATCCGGGCGATACTCATTCCTGCATACAGCATCTTTCGCATGATCTCAGGGGAGGCAGAGGCGGGTCCGATCGTGCAAACGATTTTGGTTTTATTCAGGAAGGGCATGCCCCATAGGATATCGTCATCAAATCCATCTATCAGGTGGTTTATTCAACCAATTTCTAGCTTTTTTCCACTCGACGTGAGAATGCTATAATCATGTTCATTCTGTTATGTCCTTAAGATTAAAGCTCATTGTGATGTTTCTGTTGCTTTCGTTGATTCCTGCGCTTATGGTGGGATACATCTCCTTCGATCGATACAAGCACACAATTGAAACGATTCGTCTCAGAGACCTAAGCAATATCGCATACTATAAAGCAGCAGCGATTGAGGCGCTATTTTCCTCTCTCATCTCTCATATCAAAGTTGCCCAGCAGTTCTATAATATCAAAACCAATCTCCCCATTTTAATACAGCTTGAAGATCATCCAAATCATCCGATGTTCCTATCTGCCAAGAAAAAGCTTGATTCTCAGTTGCAGAGGATGCAATCGATTTTAATGATTCACGATATCCAACTGGTTAACCCCGCTGGGAAGAAAGTATACTCGAGTAATCCAGCGCACCAAAACGACTATTTACTGCCACTTGCCGCTCCGGAACAGATGCGCTTTCCCCACGAAAAAGAAGGTCTCTATCTGAGTGATGTGTTTATCAACGATCGAGAGTCCAATCAACAAGAAATGCGAATCGGGGTCCCCATTTTTGATTTCAATGACAGATTCATCGGCACGATTGTGTTTGAGGTCAACATGGCTCGGATTTACAAGCTGATGCAAAACACAATGGGGCTCGGGCATACGGGCGAGACATTGATCGGGAAGCAAATCGGCCAGCATATTGTCTATCTCAATCCACTCCGGCATGACGCAAGCGCTGCTTTAAATCGGACGATCCTCATTGGAAATAAAATTGGCGGGCCCATTCAAGAAGCCATCAAAAAGAAAACCGGTTCGGGTCAGCTTCTTGACTATCGGGGCATACCGGTTATTGCAGCCTGGCGATATCTTCCTTTGCTTGGCTGGGGCATGGTCTCAAAGATCGACACCCATGAGGCTTTTGCCGAAATTAGAAACCTCCAACAAATCGTGATTTTCATTCTGGGCATTACCCTATTGCTTGTGATTGCCTTGGCGTTTTCAATTACACAGGCGATTGTTCGCCCCATCGATCAACTCTCAAAAGATGTCCGCATCATTGGGAGCGGAAATTTCAACCATACCGTAGGGGCGTACGGAATAGATGAATTTGGACAACTTTCTCACGCCTTTAACAGAATGGCCGAAGATCTCAAAAAAATCACCATTTCAAGAGACGAAATGGAGCTGATTGTCTCAGAGCGAACACTACAGCTCAAGCGATCAACTGCCGAGCTACTGGAAGCGCAGAAAACGTCTGATCGCGCCAAACATCTTGAGGAAATCGGTACGCTGGCAGCCATTGTTGCCCATGAACTGCGAAATCCGCTTTCAGCCATGAGCATTGCTGCTTACAATATCAAACGAAAAGCGAATAATCCACAGTTGGATAAGCACCTCAAAACCATCGAAGACAAAGTCATCGAGAGCGATCGCATCATCAATAATCTGCTATCCTATGCCCGTATTCAATCCCCACAATATGAAGCGGTGCGAATCAATCACGTGATTCTTGAGTGTTTTGAACCCTTCGAGCACGTGGCCGTCACGCAACACAATGTGTCTTGCATCAAGCGGCTCTCGGCAACAAAACAGTTGATGATTGATGCCGATCCTTATCAGTTGAAGGAGGTCATGAGCAATATTCTCGAAAATGCGTTGGATGCACGTCCCGCAACAGGCGGAAAGATCGTTGTATCCACGGATGTCGAGGCCGGCTATGTGCGAATTCATATTCAAGATAACGGTTCAGGGATAAGTCCGGAAAACATCGAACGGGTTTTTGCTCCCTTTTTCAGCACCAAGTCAAAGGGGACAGGGCTTGGCCTAGCCGTTTGCCAGCAAATTATCCATTTGCATGAGGGGATGATTCAGGTGAGAAGTGAACCTGGCATCAAAACAGTGGTTAGGATTTCGCTCCCGATTAAGAAAGCTGCTTCTTCAGCCAGTAAATCTGATCCAGCAACTGCATAATAACCGGAATGGCTTCTTCGTTAATGTCCATCGAGAATCGCAGGTCATTAATGAGGAGTAACCGGCTCAAGTCCTCTTGATCCAAGACACCGCCTTCGACATCCGCCGGAATAATCCACTGGTTATCGATGCAAACTCGAACAAAGTTCTCGTCCAACTGATAGAGTTTGATAATCTCATGAATTTCATAGCGTGACATCGCTTATCCCTCCTCGGATCGCGGATTATAGGGGTGATCCTTCTCGCATTGATTGATAAACCGACTCAGTTCTGGGGGAATCTTCGAAGGCAGCATCACCTTCAAAACAATATATTGGTTGCCTCGGGTTTTCTTGTCGTCACCGGGAAGTCCTTTTCCCTTTATTTTAAGTTTGGTTCCGGTATTCACGCCCGCCGGAATTTTGAGGTTAATCAGCCCACCGACTGTCATAAACTCAAGTTCCGCGCCATGGATCGCCTCGCCCAAACTTATCGGCAGCTCCGACACCACATCGTTCCCCTCAATTTTGAAGCGCTTAGACGACTTGTAATGAATTTCGACATACGCATTGCCGTTTTGCTTCACCCCTGGGGCCCCTTGGCCCTTGAATCTCAGTTTCGTTCCTGCGGTGATTCCTTTGGGGATTTTTACGATCAACTGTTTGCCATTAGGGAGCATGATCTCCTTTGTCGAACCTTGGAGGACCTCCTCAATGCTCACTTCAAGCGCATACAACGTGTCAGAGCCGATTTCGCTCTGTGTGGTGGTGTTGCCTGCTTTTGACTGTCCTCGAAAGAGTGACTCAAAAATATCCTCATAATTTCCTTCATAAATGGAGCCATATCGGCTATTCCCGGTTTGAGTTTGATGATAGAACGGCCGTTCATCTTGAGGTGGATTCGGCTGGCGGGAATGAGCGCTCTCCTGCTTTGAGAATTCATGTTTTTCGCGAGCTTCTTTGTTGCTAATCAACTCGTAGGCTTCACCCAGTTCCTTAAACTTCTTTTCCGCTTCCTTGCTGCCGGCATTGAGGTCAGGGTGATATTTCTTGGTTAGTTTTCGGTATGCCTTCTTGATCTCCTCATCGGAAGCCGTCTTACTGACACCTAA
>NZ_RXIU01000029.1:0-3792 GCF_004217665.1 Candidatus Magnetaquicoccus inordinatus
TGCAACTGCGCGCTGTTCAATGAGGCCAACAAGTTTGCACCAAGACCCTTGATTTGCGAAATGTTGAGGGCCCGCAGTACCTCCGCTGGCAGATCATCGATCTGCCCTGCTTGCAGACCACTCAATTGCAACGAGCTTAAGGTGGTGATTTGTCCCGAACTGAGTGCTGCCAGATCCGCAGCCTCAATATTGGCCAACTGGGTGGTGGTCAGAGCTGCCAACTGGGTCGCAGTAAACGCTGCAACTTGCGAAGATTGCAAAGCGACCATCTGGGTGGGAGTCAAACCGGCTACTTGTGAAGTGGCCAGGCTCTTCAAGACATTGATTTGGAGAGCATTGAGTTGCGTTGCACTCAGATTGGCCAATTGGCTGGAAGATAAACCACTCAGTTGCGCACTGTTCAAAGCGGCAATATGTGAAGCCATCAATCCAGCCATTTGTGACATGTTCAACCCGGCAAGTTGAGTTTTATTCAAACCAGCCAACTGACTAGTGGAAAACGCCTGCATTTGGGTGCTTGTCAATCCACCCATTTGGCTGCTGTTCAAAACAGCAATTTGTGCACTTTGCAACCCGGCAATTTGGCTTAAGGTCAAATCGGCCAGTTGTGTACTGCTCCAGCCTTTGAGTTGATCTTGCGAGAGAACAGCCATCAGCACTGCACCCAAACCCACCATTTGCGTGCTGGAAAGGGCAGCCATTTGCTGGCTGTTGAAACCCTTGATCTGGGAAGAGCTTAATAATGCCAACTGCAGGGAGGTCAGAGCCTGCATTTGGGTAGCAGAGAGTGCGGCCAGTTGACCACTGCTCAATGCCTGCATCTGTGTTGTTCCCAAAGCTTGCACCAGAGAGGCACTCAGCCCTTTGATCTGTGTGGCACTCATCGCCTGCAGCAGATTGGTGGGCAAATCATCCATTTGTGAGGGCACAAAACCGGCAATTTGCGTGCTGCTTAAGCTGGCGATTTGCGTCGGGGTAAGCAAAGCAAAATCAGATGCCTGCAATCCGGCAAGTTGGGTCGCCGTCAAACCACTAAACTGATTGAGGGTAAGAGCAGCAATTTGCGTGGCGGTCAGATCTTGCATCTGCGTCTCACTCAAGGCAAGCAGTTGGGAAACAGTTAAGCTTTTGATCTGGGTAGCAGTCAAAGCAACAAGCTGGGAACTACCCAAATGGGCAATCTGCTCTGGAATAAAACCCAAAATTTGGTTGGTCGTCAGGTTGGCAATCTGACTGCCTTGCAAACCACTCAATTGGGTAGAGGTCAAAGCTGCCAGTTGGGTACGGTTAAAACCAAGCAGTTGTGAACTGCTCATGGAGGCCAGATGTGCGCTCCCCAAATTCTGTAGTTGCGTTGAGGTCAAAGCAGCAATCTGTTGGCTATTCAAGCCAAGCATTTGATTGTTATAGAGCGTTTGCAGTCGCTCTGATGGCAACCCAGCCATTTGCGTACTGGCAAGTGCACTCAATTGATTGGATGTCAACCCCATAAGCTGACTATCAGCCAGGTTGGCCAACTGCCCTGAGGTCAATCCATCCAGTTGTGAATTGGCCAAACTCATCATGGCGAGAGATGTCAAACCATTCAACTGCACGTTGCTCATCAGTGACAAGGTGGATGAGCGCAAGGCGTCGGCCTGCGTATTGGCCAAGCCACGAATCTGTGCCGAGGTCAAACCGGCCAGTTGGCTGTCAGCCAATTGGCTCCATTGACCGGAAGTCAAACCGTTCAAAGTCATATCGGCCAAATTGGCCAACTGTGCGGAGGTCAGTCCATTGAGCTGTGTATTCGCCAAACTCATCAAGGCGAGTGATGATAAACCACTCAATTGCTGATTGCTCATCACTGACAGAGTCGAAGAGCGCAAAGCATCGGCTTGCGTATTGGCCAAACCAGAAATCTGCGCCGAGGTCAAACCGGCCAGTTGGCTATCAGCCAATTGGCTCCATTGACCGGCAGTCAAACCATTCAAGGTTATATCGGGCAAACTGGACAACTGCGCGGAGGTCAAGCCATCCAGTTGGCTATGAGCCAAACTCATCAAACCAAGCGATGATAAACCACTCAATTGCTGATTGCTCATCACTGACAGGGTCGAAGAGCGCAAAGCATCGGCTTGCGTATTGGCCAAACCACGAATCTGCGCCGAGGTCAACCCGGCCAGTTGGCTATCGGCCAACTGGCTCCACTGACCCGAGGTCAAACCATTCAAGGTTGCATCGGAAAAGATCCCCAAAACTGCCGAGCTCAAGCCATTCAACTGGCTATCGGCCAGATTGGCCAACTGCAGGGAGGTGAGAACAATCAATTGTGTTCCTGCCAGGGAGCTCAACTGCAGGGAACCAAGAGCATCTAATTGGCTGTTGGCCAAACTGCCGATTTGTTCGGAGGAGGCTCCATTCAGTTGCACATCGCTCAGAAAAGAGAGCTGCACAGAGCTCAAACCGTTTAATTGGGTAGCCGCTAATCCACTCAACTGATTGGCCGTTAGACCCAACATCTGGTTGCTGCTCATCCCAATCAACTGGCTGGAAAGCAATCCATCCAGTTGGGTATTGGCCAGCGAAGAGAGTTGGCTGGAACTCAAACCGCTCAACTGCACAGAGGTAAGCGCAGCCAATTGCCCAAGGGTGAGCAGATCCAACTGCGTTTCCACCAAAGCAGCAATTTGCGCGCTGGTGATACCGGTCAGATCTAATCCAGGATCAAGCACGTTCATACCTATTGTTACAGCAGAGGCGACACGTATTACCGCTCCCGATTCTACATAATAATGGTAGCTATTGATGGTTCCACCATCTACCCAGCTTCTGCTATCCTGAACTGAATCACCACTATTTCCTTCAATAGTCAAAACGCCACTATCCGCAACAGTTTGTACAGCATTTGCATTCAAAATCAGGGTATTATTTCCACTACCGGTCAGATTGATCGCCTCAATCGCCGAAAGCGTGCTGCTATTTCCTGTCAAATCCAGGGTGACACCGGCTGCAGAGATTGCCAAAGTATCGGTACCACTACCACCATCGGCCAAGGCAAAATGGGCGGAGCTCACATTGATGGTATCATCGCCCGCATCACCATAAAGAGAGTCCCACCAATCTCCCGTCAGGGTATCATTGCCCTGATTGCCATGCAGAACATTGGCCGTAGCGTTGCCGGTTAGAGTATCATTGCCACTGCCTCCACTGGCATTTTCCAACACACAACCATAGGCAATCGCTATATTATTTGTTCCATAACTCGGTGTGTCGTCATAGAGAGCGCTGTACCAGGAAGGCACCTGTTCACTCCACACCCCACTGCTTCTATCCAGAAAGCCAAACTTGCCAATGGAGGAAAAATGACCGGGAGTAAGATCAATCACACAGTTGCTGGCAAAGGCCGAGGCATCAAGCGTATCCACACCGCCCGCATCCCAAATGGTTTCAATAACAGGACGATCACTCGGTATCGTCCAGGTGGTATTGCCTGAATTGCTGGTTGAATTGGCGCCATAAATGGCCTGCAAGACCGCGAGATCGAATAACTGAGGGGTCTCGGCCTGCAGTTTTACTGTACTGGAACTGACAGAGGTACTATTGCCATTGACTGTCTGGGTGGCTTTGATCAATCCCGAATAGGGATGGTCGGTATAGGACATGATGGTATATTGGTTATTATCCTGCGCAGCATAGTCCAAATCGCTGAGACTGGTCGCTTCAAAAGGATGTTTGAGCCCCAGAGCATGCCCCACCTCATGGATAATGGTGGAGAGCATCGAACCACCTGCTGACAGATCAGAATTCAGC
>NZ_RXIU01000029.1:4379-24551 GCF_004217665.1 Candidatus Magnetaquicoccus inordinatus
CTGTGTCGCGACCAGGGAGCGCAATTGCAGCGAGGTCAAGCCATTGAGCTGGGTATCAGCCAGGCTGGTCAATTGCAAAGAGCTGAGATAATCCAGTTGGGCGATAGTTGCTGTGCTCAGGGCAGAGGATTGCAAGCCGTTGAGTATGGCGGTGCTTACACCGTTGAGAATATCATCCGTGTTGGTTGCAGGTGAATTGTTGGCCGCCAGATCAGTCACTGCTGCCAAAGTGCTCGATGAACCGGTATAAGAAGCCATGATATTCTATCCCTTTTGACTGATCTGGTTACACAAAACCGTAAAAATTGTTTACATATGTAGTGAAAACCGACACAACAGCAGCCCGGCAAGAGGCGTGGCTTGTGCACCAACACCCACTCCCCTGGAACTGTTAGCTTTTAAGCATAACAAATATGCCCCTTATTCTCCTACGCAAAAAAGAGCGTAAAGATCAAATTTTTCTCAATAACAGGCACTGGAAACGCTCAAGGAGCGGCGCAACAGAATGGCACATATCCTATGGGCATACCATTAACAAAAACCATACCAATTTTTTATGCAAGCAAAAATTAGCGCATCATAAAGAGAGCCATTGCCTGCGTGCAAGTGTGCAACAAGGCAATGGCCGGGCAGGTTGGCGCGACTTATTCTGCCGGAAAGTGGGCAATTGCCTGTGCACGAGTGTGCGACAAGGCAATTGCCCAGGCAGGTTGGCAGGGCTTATTCTTCCGGGAAAAGAGCTTTGATGGTATCCAGAAACGATTTGGCCTGATAGTGGGTCAATTCCAGTTGCAAAGAACGATTGGCTGGGGCCAGAAAGAGGGATTCTCCCTCTTTCCAGAAGGGAATCTGCCAGTGTCGTTCATCCTGTCGAACCACAATCTGCAGCCAAGGTTCGCCGCGATCTTTGGCTTTGACACCACGCCAGGCATCGCGAGTCAACACCTCTTCTATCCCCTTCCAAACCGGTTTTTCCCACTCCTCACCCTGTTTGCTGGCATTTTGTGACTTGCCACGATGGGAAATTTCCAATTTTTTGATTTGCACACCCTGCTCCAGCGGACGCAAGGCTATCAACTCCATGGCCGGTTTGTTTAACTCCTCAGCCAAATGGGCATCCAAAACCATGGCATCCGGCTCACCAGCCCGCCAAGCCAACAAACGGTTATCCCGTCGTTGCAGACGCACCCGTTCTTGTTGGTCGGAAAAGTGCAGCGTCAGCAACCAATCCTCTGCCACTGCGGTTGTTTCGTCGGCCGGCAAGGCGACAAAACTATTGCCTTGCGCTTGTGTCAGAGTCTCCAACAGATGGTTGACCCGATTTTCCGAAGCCATATCCTGAATGGGAGAGAGCAGCCACCACTGTTTATCTTTCTTGTTTAACTCCAAACGTTCATTGGGACGTTCACGGGTAAATTTTTCAATTCCGGAAGCCATCTGTCTGGCAAACAGATGTTTATCGCGAAATCCATCCTGCTGCTGCATCAGGCCATCGACCAGTTTCGGGGGCACCAACACAACCGGACCATCCACACCAATCTGGATATAGCGTTTTCGACTGGCAGGAGCACTCATCCCCAAACTGATTTGAACAGCTTGTTCTGCCTCATTATAGGCCGTCAGCACCGCCACAGGGCTATCCAGACCAAAAGCGGCTGGATCAGTGACCTTGTCGGTTACCTTTTGCTCATAGCTTTCGCTCAGAATGGCCAATAATTGTTCCACCGCCGCATCACTGGTGCGCACACGCTCTGGCAACTGGATCTGCCAGCGACTGGAAGGCAGAGAGCCTGCTTCTTTGGGCAGTTCGTTGCGCACGATGGTCAAGGCATTGCCCTCTTTGCCTTTTTCCCGCGCCGGTCGCCAAAACTGCACCTTTTTGACGCTGTTGGGCGCAAACTTACCAATCAGACGAGAACTTTTTTCCTCGGCCGTGCGTTGTGTTTCCCTTAGTTCCAGCCACCACAGCAGAGCTGCCCCACTGAGCAATAACAGCAACAGGGCAATTTGTATCCGCCACCCCTTGGCCATGGAAGAGGATTCAGACATGGCAACCTCTTGATGATTACAGGTTTTTACGTTTTCTCCAGATGGTAAAGCCAAGCAACAGTAAAGCAAGCGGCACTGTCAGCACTAAACCACCAAACAGCAACAATCCACCCTCCTGGGAGAGGACCAATCCGGAATCGGTCACCTCTTTGGCCTTGATGGCAATAAAATTTTCATCTTCAGCCAACCAGCGCACCATATTCAAAAAGAGATCGGTATTGCCGGAAAAACCCACATAGGCATCGGCAGCAAAGTTGGAGTTGCCCACCACCACCAAACGCTTTTTCTCCTGCTGCAGAGTCACACCCAACAAAATGGGCCCCCGTTGGTCCACATTGGGGTTAAATTCCAGAGCAGCGGTATCGGCGTTATCGCCACCACGGTTATAACCAACTTTCAACCAGCCCCGTTCGGCACCTGACAGCAGACGCACGGCAGAGGAGGCAGCGGAGGGCATTGCCTTGTCATCCCCTTTACCCTCCTCCAAACGCAATCCCCGCGCCTCTGGAAAGAATGAGGCCGCCTGCAAATTGCGGGTAATCGGATGATCTCCATCATATTGGTTTACCAAAGGGGTGGTGACCCCTCCACCAAACAGACGGGCAACCGGATCGACCACCAAACCTTCCAGCATGGTGATACCCAACTTTTTCATCCACTCTTCCAGACCAGTACGCACCGGTGCACCATGCAAAAAGAGCAGACGACCACCCGCTTCCCACCACTGTTGCAAACGCTCCACCTCGACCGGAAGCAGCGTGCTGCGCGCTCCTGCCAGTACCAGCGCAACGGTACCCTCCGGTATCTTTTCGCTTTCGGCCAGATTGATCGGCAAAACCTGATAGCCTTCCCCTTTCAACAGCGAGACCGCTTTGCTATAGGCAAGGCGTTCCGCACCGCCGCTTAAGCTTTTGCGTTCCGGGATCGGTTCGGCTTTGTCAGAGAAGGAGTGCTCACCATGACCGCTGATAAAACGGATGGTTTTGCTCCCCCCCTTGGAGAGACGAATCAAAGCATTGGTGACCGACTCCTCATTGGATTCGGTCAGCTTTTCCGTTTTATCACCCGCCCGAAAAACAATCGTGCCATACATGGCCACATCGGCTTGCCGTGCTGCGGAGGGATCCAAATCGGGATCGACAAAACGAACCTGCAGTTCAGGATTGGCGGCGCGATATTTTTCCAACAAATTTTGCAAATGTGTTCTTTGCTCGCCCTGTTCCTGGACATAAACTGTGGCGTTGATTCCTTTGTCGAAGGCTTTAATGGCTTTGATGGATTGTTCGGCCAAGGAGTTGCGCTGGGCGGTCGTCCAGTCCCAACGCAGAGGATAGCGATGGCTGGCATAGGCCAGCAACAACACCAGCAAAAAGAGAATCAACCCCAGAGAGGCGCTTTGCAGACGCAAATTGGTACGGGTAACACGATTCATATTCATCACTGTTTCCTTCCCTCAGCCCTGGATCCGTTCCGCAGCCAAGCGTTGCCGGGCAAACAGCAGACCAACGGCAGCCAGCAAGAGAAAATAGACCAAATCGGTACTGCTGATCACCCCGGTCAAAAAGTTTTGGTAATGATTGGTGATAGAGAGATAGCTCAACACACTTCCCAAAGCCGATCCTCCTGCTTCGCCCATCCAGGAGGCAACCCACAGCAGCAGCAACACCCCAAAAGCGCTCAACGCAGCAACAACCGGGTTATCCGTAGCACTGGAGGTTGCCAGACCAACCGCTCCAAAAGCAGCGGAGAGCAAAAACAGGCCAAGCAGTCCCGACACCGTCTGTCCCGGATCGGGCTTGCCGAACAGAAAGAGCAGGAGCGGCGGCAGGGCCAGCAAAAGAACCGTGATGGCTAAAAAATAGAGCAGGCCAAGATATTTGCCGAGAATGATCTCCATCGAAGAGAGCGGAGAAGAGGCAAGTGCAGTCCAGGTACCGCGACGTTTTTCGTCAGCAAACAAACGCATGGTAACCATGGGCATAATCAGCAGCAACAAGACTGCAGCATTGCCCAACATCGGCGAGATGGTCCAATCGGTCAAGGAGAGTTTACCGATCTCGCCATAGGCCTGAAACTGCACCAGTTTGATTTGATAGTTAAAAACTGCTGCCATAAACATGTAGGCAGAGATGGCGAACAATACCGCCAATAGGGTCCACGCCAGAGGCGACAGAAACATGCTGCGCAGTTCCCGACTGGCAATAATCAGGATGGCTCTCATACAGACTCCTCCTGGCTGTTGACGGGGGAGAGGGAATCCTCTTCGCGGGTGGTCAGATGGAGGAAGATCTCTTCCAAAGAGTTGCTGGCCGGCAACAGTTCACGCAAATCCCATCCTTGCGCCACCGATTGTTGCAGCAGTTCTGGAATGGGATCCTGGTCAGCGATGGGTGTAATCATCCATCCTCCTTCCTTGGCACGCACCTGTGCCACCCCAGGAATGTTTTGCAAAACAGCCAGATCGGGAGGACACAACCAACGCATAAAAAATGCCGCTTTGCTGGCAGCCTTCTGTTCCAGCCCCTCCAGGGTATCATCTGCGACGATGCGCCCTTGGTTGATCACAGCGACCCGATTACAGGTCATGCGCACCTCTGGCAGAATATGGGTTGACAGCAGCACCGAATGCTCCCCCCCCAAGTCACGAATCAACTGACGTATTTCGCGGATTTGAATGGGATCCAGCCCCACGGTTGGTTCATCCAGAATTACCACTTCGGGGCTGTGCACGATGGCTTGGGCAATACCGGCGCGTTGTTGATAGCCTTTGGAAAGGTTGCGCAACAGGCGATCGGCCACATGGGTCAAGCCGCAACGATCCATCGCCTGCGCCACGGCAGAGGAGAGATGATCGGCATCAACACGACGCAAAGCAGCCAAATAGTGCAAATATTCACGCACGGTCATCTCGCCATAAATCGGCGGCGATTCAGGCAAAAAGCCAATTTTGGCTCGCGCCTCGACTGGATTGGCAATCATGTCCAGTCCTGCAATGCGCACGCTGCCTTCGCTGGGAGAAAGGATACCAGCCAAAATACGCATGGCTGTGGTTTTTCCGGCGCCATTGGGACCTAAAAATCCCATCACTTCGCCACGCTGCACCTGCAAGCTGATCGCATCCAACGCTTTGGTTGGACCGTAAAAGCGGCTCAGGCCAGTGATTTCAATCATAGTTTCCTGCATGATGAGTTCCTGATTCACATGTATGGATTGGTTCCGACATCAAGCGAAAATATAGGGTTAATAGTGCCATCTCGCAAGAGGAGGCGAATAATTTCCCCCCCTGGAAGCAAGTAATCTACTCAGCAGCATGCTTAAAAAATATGCAGACACTGCTTAAAATACAATCTTCTTGCCTTGTTTTTATGCTTTTACTGAAAATCAAATGCTGGACAAACAGAAAAATATATAATAATTACTACAAGTTAAACCAATAAAATCATCATGGCGTATTTCTTGTAAGCAGGCAGCGAATCTTTGACAGTTTGTCCAGAGTAAATTTTTGCCAGTTTATCGTGAAGTGAAAGGGAGTAGAGGGGAGATGAAGGGAAGCAGATCTGTTTTATGGGCCGCAGCTCTGTTGCTGCCCGCTGTGGCCTGGGGCGCCGACGAGACAGTCAATCCGGCCAATACCGCCTGGATGTTGACCTCCACTGCCTTGGTTCTGTTTATGACCTTGCCAGGGTTGGCACTTTTTTACGGGGGCATCGTTCGCACCAAAAATGTGCTTTCCATCTTCATGCAATGCTTTGCCATCACCTGTCTGGTCTCGGTACTCTGGTTTGGCTTTGTCTACAGCCTGGCCTTTGGTGACGGTGGTGTGCTGCAAGATTGGATTGGCGGCCTGGAAAAAAGCTTTCTTGCTGGCGTCGGCGTCGATACAGTCAGCAATGGCATTCCGGAAACTGTCTTCTCCGCATTCCAGATGACCTTTGCCATCATCACCCCGGCACTGGTGATCGGTGGCTTTGCCGAAAGAATGAAATTTTCGGCTGTGCTGTGGTTTTCGGTCTTATGGTTGATTTTTGTCTATGCTCCGGTCTGTCATTGGGTCTGGGGGGGCGGCTGGCTGTCCAAACTGGGCTTTATGGATTTTGCCGGAGGGGCGGTGGTCCATGTCAATGCCGGTATTGCAGCCCTGGTCGCAGCCGTTGTTTTGGGCAAGCGGCGAGGTTTTCCGCAAACCTTGATGTTGCCGCACAACATGACCATGGTCTTTACCGGTGCGGCCATGTTGTGGGTCGGCTGGTTTGGCTTTAACGCCGGAAGCGCCCTGGCAGCCAATGGTTCGGCTGGAATGGCCCTGCTCTCTACCCATACCGCTGCCGCCGCCGGTTCGCTGGCCTGGATGTCCATGGAGTGGATTCGCCATGGCAAGCCCAGTATTTTGGGTATCGTTACCGGCATGGTGGCCGGTCTGGGCACCGTGACACCTGCTTCTGGATTTATTACCCCAATCGGTGCCATGTTGATTGGCATCGTGGCCGGTGTGGTCTGCTATTTGGCCACACAGTTTGTGAAACGTAAATTGCAAATTGACGATTCACTGGATGTCTCACCGGTGCACGGCGTGGGAGGTGTGATCGGAACCTTGATGACAGCTCTCCTGGCAGCACCATTGATGGGCGGCTTGGGCTACAGCACGCCAACCGCTACCATGGGCGGGCAACTGTGGGTACAATTGCTCGGAGTGTTGGCAACCACCGTATGGAGTGGCGGCCTGACCTATGTGATCTGCAAAGCAATTGACGCCACTATCGGTTTGCGGGTCTCTTCGGAAGAGGAGACCGAAGGATTGGACCTGGTGTTCCACGACGAGAAGGGTTACAATCTATAAATTTGGACGTTTTTCTATTCATCATTAGCAGCAGAAGAGGAATTGGGCATGTCAGACCAGGATGCGATTCGTAAGGCTTTGGCCATGATTGAGGAGCACGATGTCAAGTTTGTTGACTTTCGGTTTACCGATTTTCGTGGCAAATGGCAACATATCACCACTCCAGCTCGTCGCTTGACCGAAGAGGTCTTTGAAAGCGGTTTCGGTTTTGACGGCTCATCAATCGCCGGTTGGTGCGAAATTCACCAATCAGACATGGTTTTCAAACCGGATGCCAGCACGGCAACTTTGGATCCCTTTACCGATGCCACCACCCTGATCCTGATTTGCGATGTGGTCGATCCCTTCACCGGTGAAGGCTACAGCCGCGATCCCCGGGCCGTGGCCAAACGGGCCGGCGCTTATCTGCAATTCAGCGGTGTCGCCGATACCTGCTTTTGCGGACCGGAAGCGGAATTTTTTATCTTCGATTCCGTTCGTTACAAAGTCAGCATCAACAGCGTGTTGTCGGTTATCGATTCGGAAGAGGGAAGCTGGAACACCGATACCGATTATGAAGAGGGCAATACCGGTCATCGCCCAGGCGTCAAAGGCGGCTATTTCCCAGTACCTCCGGTAGACTCCTTCCAGGATCTGCGTTCGGAAATGTCCATGCTGATGGAAGAGATGGGCATCATCATCGAATTTCATCATCATGAGGTGGCGACTGCCGGTCAGTGCGAGATCGACATGCAGTTCTCCGACCTGTTGACCATGGCCGACAATATCCAAAAATATAAATATGTCGTGCACAATGTCGCACACAGCGCCGGTAAAACTGTCACCTTCATGCCCAAACCGATGGGTGGTGACAATGGCTCTGGCATGCACGTGCACATGTCCTTGTGGAAAAATGGCAAGCCCATGTTTGCCGGCAATCGTTATGCCGATCTCTCTGACATGGCCCTGCATTTCATTGGTGGCATCAAAAAGCATGCCCGCTCCTTGAATGCTTTTACCAACTGCACCACCAACTCCTACAAACGTTTGATTCCAGGTTTTGAGGCACCGGTGTTGTTGGCCCACTCCGCCCGCAACCGTTCGGCGAGTATTCGTATTCCCGCCTCCTCCTCGCCCAAGGGCAAACGTTGCGAGATCCGCTTCCCCGATCCCGCCTCCAACCCCTACCTCGCCTTTGCTGCTTTGTTGATGGCCGGTTTGGACGGAATCGAGAACGCTATCGATCCGGGCGCTCCCATGGATAAAAATCTCTATGATCTGCCGCCGGAAGAGCTGCAACTGATCCCCACAGTCTGCGGATCCTTGCGTGAAGCTTTGTCTGCGTTGGATGCCGATCGCGAATATCTGAAAAAGGGTGATGTGTTCAGTGATGATCTGATCGATGCCTGGATCAAATTGAAAATGGAAGAGGTCTATCGCACCGAGCATACCCCGCACCCGGTTGAGTTTGAGATGTATTACAGCGTCTAATGCTGTTTTGCAGACTATACAGCCGTTGCTGTTTGTGCAGTACACACTTGGAGGCGAAAGCCTCCAAGTTTTTTTGTGACTGGGCTGTTTTTGCGACTTGCTTTTTTTGTAACAAAGGTGCAACGGCATTAACAAACCAAATATGGCAGGGCAATCGCATTTAAAAATCAGGAAACTATTATGGAGGTCCAGGCGGAGATTATCTCCTCCTGGTGGGTGCAGGGCAAAGCACTGCTGGTAATGTGCGGCGTTTCACAAAAGCGAATGCTTAAGCATTCGCGCACGCCGCACAGATTTGTGCCCCGAAGGGGCACTCTTTGGGAGGGCGGACGCCCGACATGCACAGTTTCGCTTGTGGCAACAGTGAGGAAATTGGCAAATGCGCTTGCCATGCCAAATAGGGAAGAGTTGCTTTCCAAACCAAGCGGGGAGATGCAGAATTGGGTGGTGCCTCGCATTGACCTAACCACTGATTGCATGGAAGTTTTTGCAAATCTTACTGGCATTAATAAGCGCATGATGAGTGCAGATGAATTTCATGCCAGTGGAGGTGGGAAAATGCACCAGATTGAAGCATTTTGTTGCCGCAACCCAGAGTGTTCTGATTTTGGTGTCCGCGCCAAGGGCAATTTGCGTTGGCATGGGTGGAGCGGGCATTCCAAAAAAATTCGCGGGTTGCATTGCGAAACATGCGGGAAGTATTTTTCTGAGAGGAAAGGAAGTGTACTTGAACACAGTCGCATCCCCGAAGAAAAAGCGATTTCTGTCGTGGAACATCTGAGAGAGGGTGTTGGTGTGCGTCAGACCTCTCGTCTGGTGCATGTCCATCAAAGCACCGTGATTCGCTTGGCAAGATTAAGCGGAAAACACGCACTCTCGATGCACAACGAGATGGTTGCTTTTTCCCCCTCTGACACGGGAAGTGCAATTTGATGAAAAATGGTCTTTTGTGTTTGAAAAAGAGGAACACTGTGATCTAGAAGAGGAGGAACATGGTGACAATTGGGATCACACAGCGATCGACCCTGAGAGTCGTTTGTTGTTGGTAGTTGTCCCTGGGAAACGTACTGCGAAACACTGCTGTCAAGTTGTCGATGAGGTAAAACAACGTACAGGAGGCAGGACGGATTTGCTGCTCACCTCCGATGAGCATGCTCCCTACCAGACGGCAATAGCACAGGCTTATGGAAAAGATATCGCGCAGCCAAAAAAGCCTGGAATTGGCCGTCCACCAAAACCTAAGCGTAAAATACCAAAAGATTTATGTTATGCAACGGTCAGAAAAACCCGCAAGAAGGGGCGGGTTGTGAAGGTCAAGAGGACCGTTGTATTTGGTACTATAGAATTACTGGTCCTGTGGTTGGCACGTTCGATCGTCAGCCTTTTTATCAACACCTCATTTGTCGAGCGACTCAACACCACTGACCGTGGTCAGAATGCCAGAAAAACCCGCAAGAGTTACCGTTTTTCAAAAGATTGGGATACTCACAATGCAATGACTTATTTTGTATCATACAGTAATAATTTCTGCTGGCCAGTACGCACACTCCGCATTCAGGATCACGGGAGATGGCGTGCCAGAACACCATCTATGGCTGCGGGCCTTGCCCCGGCCATGTATGGACTGTTCAGGAGTGGATTTCGTTTCCTGCTCTACCAGTTAGGTCAATATAGGGCACCACCGAAGTCGAACGAATTACGGAAACTTGCAATAACCAACAAATACACAAATCATAAATTTATGTATCACACCTCATTCGCATCAGCAAGGAGTTACATTTCGTTAGCTAAAATTTTTGCTCCACATCAAAAAACAAACAATTTATATACATAATTCTTGAAATACAATTTTTGTTACTGTTGAATATGCCATATGCAAAAATCTGCTATAAATTCATACCAATACAAAAATACTCTTCCCTATCTTGGCCGCCCGTTGCGCACCATTTCGTCGGCCTGGGCAACCTGCTCGGGGCTCATCTGTTTGGTCACCAACGTACAAAATCGCGCTAAATTCTGTTCGCGTTGTGCCGCCCGATTCAACCAAACATAGGCCTGCACCAAATCCTTGGCTACACCTCGTCCCTTGGCATACATCACCCCCAAATTAAACTGCGCCATCACCTCGCCCTGCACCGCCGCACGCAAATAATAGCGTATCGCCTCCTCCTCATCACGCTCGACACCCTCCCCCTTTTCAAACATCACCCCCATGCTAAACTGCGCTGCACTATTGCCCTGCTCTGCCGCCAGACGATACCATTTGACCGCCTCCGCCAAATCCACCTCTGTCCCCACACCCTGTTTGTAAAACAATCCTAATAAATTTTGTGCTCGCGCATCCCCCTGCTCCGCCGCTTTGCGGCTCCAATGCAGAGCGGCTCCCGGATCACGCTGTACACCACGTCCACTGTGAAACATCAAACCCAAATTAAACTGTGCCCGAGGCTCCCCCTGTTCCGCTGCCATGCGAAACCAGTGCAACGCCTCGGCATAGGATTGCCCAACCCCTCTTCCCTCCAAATACATCGCCCCCAACTCAAAGCGCGCCAACGCATTGCCCTGATAGGCCGAACGACTGAACCAGTGAATCGCCTCCAGATCATTGCGCTCCAAATGCTTGCCGCTGTAATAGATGCGCCCCAGATTAAGCTGCGCCATCGGATGCCCCTGATCGGCTGCCATGCGCAACCATTTTAATGCCTGCTCATCATCGCGTAGCACATCCTGCTCCCCCTTGTGGTACAAACGGGCAAGCGTAAATTGTGCCTCCATATCCCCATGCTCAGCCAACTCATGAAGCCGCTGCACCACCCCTTTCTCTTCCGCACTCTTTTGTGGAGCCACCTTTGCCAATACAGGGCTATCGGGAACCATCCCTGTCACCGACTGACCACTGGGATAGGGCTCCGCCTCATGTCCGGCAACCTGCGTTACTGCAGCACGCTTGCGACTCGACGCAGTGCGCCGCGCCATCGCCCGCTCCCGCAAAAACGGGCGATGGCGGCTCCGCTCTCCATGGGCTTCATGAGGATAATGATGCTGCTGATGGTGGCGATGCCGCCACCATAAATAGGCCGCCACTACCACCAATACCACACAAGCGGCTACAATTACTGCGAATAGATTATTGGCCATCATCCCGCCCTCGAACTTCCGCTAGTCTACCCCCTCCAATGGCAATTCCACCGTCACCGTCGGTAACGGCTCCTCCCGATACATCATGGATGCCCCTCCATGTCCGACAAAGGTTGCCCCACTCAAAAAACCATAGGGCAGCAACCCTCCCCGATTGGCCCGACTCCCCAACCAAGCCTGCAGATCATTCAAACGCTTCTGTCGCTTGCCGGAGTCCAAAACCACCCCCTCCTCAGGATTAAAGGTGATCACATCCACCAGCCACTCCGCACGTGCCAAACGCTGAATCCGTACCCCCTTGCCCCGTGGCAACAACGGAAACTCCTGCAACGCACAGATCAACAACATGCGCGGCGTCATCGCTGCCACCATGCTCCCCAACACCGGGCGAATGTGCAGCAATTGATCCTCCTCTTTGAACTGGATCACCTGCTTTCCGGCCCGATGGGTCGATAACAAATCACTGCCTTTGATCCGAAATCCTTGACTCAAACGGGTTGCCACCAAATATTCCCGTTGACTCTCCACCACCATCGCCCACACTACCGGATCCATCCCCTCCATATCAAACAACACCGTCAACGGTTCGCCAAACCCCTTTCCTGCCGGCAGACGATCCGCCAGAATGGAAAAAAGTTTACCAGAGCGGCTGACAAAAGAGATGGTATCGGTGGTATAGGCGCGAATCGTCTGCAGCAGCGTATCATCCCCCTTGAAACGCAACTTGCTGATATCAGGATCTTCATAGCCACGAATCGCCTTCACCCACCCCTTGCTCGACAAAATCACCGTCAACGGTTCGCGCAAAGTCATCTCTTCCGGCTTGAGGACCGGCTCTTGCGGCGGCAAAGTCAGCTCAGTGCGTCGCGGATCGGCAAACTCTTTCCTGGTCTGTTGCAACTCCTCATCAATGGCCTGCCACAATAATTGCTCGTCCGCCAACAAAGCGCGCAAATATTCCGCCCGCGCCTCTTTTTCGGCCATTTCGCGACGGATGTGCATCTCCTCCAAACGGCGCAACGCTCGCAAACGTAAATTTAATACCGCCTCGGCCTGCTCGGCATCCAAGGCAAAACGACTCATCAATACCGGTGCCGGTTCATCATGCTCCTTGATGATGGCCACCACCTCATCAATATTCAAATGCACCAACAGATAGGCCGCCAAAAGATGCAGTCGCCCCTTGATTCCAGCCAACTCATGCTGGCTGCGCCGGCTCCACACCTCATAGCGATGATCCAACCAGGCTCGCAACAACCCTTTCAAGTTTAACACCTGTGGCCGGGTGCTGGCGGTAATCACATTCAGGTTGACCGCAACCCGTACCTCCAAATCGGTATTCTTGAACAGATAGGCCATGATCCGCTCGGGATCGAGTCGGCTCGATTGCGGCTCCAGAACAATACGGATGGCACTATCCGATTCATCGCGCACATCAGCCAAAAAGGGAGATTGCTTGCCCAAAATCAGTTGGGCAATGCGTTCAATCAGACGGGATTTGCTGACTTGATAAGGAATTTCACTAATGATCAGACGCCAAGCGCCGCGTGGCCCCCCTTTTTCATAGGGCACCTCCTCTTTGAACCAGCGACTGCGCAAGCGCAAACTCCCCTTGCCGGTTTGATAAAGCTCCAGACGCTCCTCTTCCGTGGCCATCAACACCCCTCCAGAAGGAAAGTCCGGTCCAGGCAAAACACGCATCAATTCGCCAATCTCCACCTGGGGATTGGCAATCAGCAGACGGCAGGCATCGACAATCTCTCCGACATTGTGCGGCGGAATCGCTGTTGACATCCCTACGGCAATACCGGTCGAACCGTTGGCCAACAAATTGGGAAATCGGGCCGGCAACACCAATGGTTCGCGGGAAGATCCATCATAGGTATCGATAAAATCAACTGTTTCCCGATCCAAATCCTCCAGCAGAGCACTGGCTACTCGCGTCAGGCGCGCCTCGGTATAACGCATGGCGGCAGCACTGTCGCCATCCACATTGCCAAAGTTGCCCTGTCCATCCACCAACGGATAGCGTACTGCAAACTCTTGCGCCAAACGCACCATGGCTTCATAAGAGGCCTGATCACCATGCGGATGGTATTTACCGATGACATCGCCTACCACCCGCGCCGATTTTTTATAGGCCGAACCAGGATCCAGGTGCAATCCGCGCATGGCAAACAAGATGCGCCGATGCACCGGTTTCAACCCATCGCGTACATCCGGCAAAGAACGGCTGATGATGGTGGAGAGCGCATAGGCCAGATAGCGGCTCTCCAACTCCAGACGAATCGGCACATCAGTCAGCATGGCGGCATCTGCCATGTTCATGAGAGATCCTCAAACTCCATATCGTTTTCCACCTCCACTTCCGCACCTCTGCGACCGCTGCCATAGGAGCGCCCGCCCCCTTTACCGCTTTTCATCACCGGCGTGGTGAAGGAGACCGCGTTTCCTGCCGTGCCGCCACTGCGATCCTTGGCGGGCATACCATTGGCTGCACGCAGTTGATCCTCCAGTTCGTAGAGCATGGCATGATTTTCCGACAAATATTTTTTGGCATTTTCCCGCCCCTGGGCAATGCGTTCGCCATTGCGGGCATACCAGGCACCGGATTTTTCCACCAGACGCGACTCGACGGCCAGATCCAAAATCTCGCCGGCTATCGAGATGCCAGTACCATAATCGATGTCAAACTCGGCACTGCGGAACGGTGGAGCCATCTTGTTTTTCACCACTTTGACCTTGGTACGGTTACCTACCACCTCTTCCTTGTCTTTGAGTGATCCTACCCGGCGAATATCCAAACGCACCGAAGCATAAAATTTGAGGGCATTGCCGCCGGTGGTGGTCTCAGGATTGCCAAAAGAGACACCAATTTTCATGCGAATCTGGTTGATAAACAAAACAATGGCATTGGAACGGGAGATGGAGCCGGTCAATTTACGCAAGGCATGTGACATCAAACGGGCCTGCAGCCCCACATGCGAATCACCCATATCTCCTTCAATCTCGGCTTTGGGGGTGAGAGCCGCCACCGAGTCCACCACCACCAGATCCACCGCCCCGGAACGCACCAGCATATCGACAATCTCCAGCGCCTGCTCTCCCGTATCCGGCTGCGAGATCAACAATTGATCGACATCCACCCCTAAATGGCGGGCATAGCTGGGATCCATGGCATGTTCGGCATCAACGAATGCGGCTACTCCACCCAACTTTTGCGCTTCAGCAGCCACATGCAGGGCGAGAGTCGTTTTACCAGATGATTCCGGGCCAAAGATTTCGATCACCCGCCCCCTGGGCAAGCCACCAATCCCCAAAGCCATGTCCAAACCCAATGAACCAGTGGAAACAACCGGTACCGACTGCACCGCATCCGGACTCATCCGCATGATGGAACCTTTTCCGCACTGCCGTTCAATCTGGGCGATGGCCGCATCCAAAGCTTTGGCCTTATTGCTATCCAGTGCCATGAGTTCTCCTTTATTGACAATGAAAGTGTTCACTAATGAGCCAGCCGAACCATTTCAGCAAGCAATTCCACCGATTATCCGGCTTTTCGGTCACAGATTAACAGATTTTTCTCTCCTAAAACAGAGCTCAAAAAGAACCTTTTGCCAATTCGCGAAAAAATGCGTATCTTGTGACGGTTGGTAGTGGAAATGCGATTAAATGGCTGCAACAGGTGGTACCAGGGAATTGCCTCGATGGATTTTGCAAAATTACTGACCGTTATGGTTAACTTTGGAGCTTCTGATCTGCATTTATCGGCAGGGATGAAACCCATGTTCCGCCTTGACGGCAAGATGCGCCTGCTCTCCGATATCCCTCCATTTGAACACAATCAACTGCTTGCGTTTGCCAACAGCCTCATGAATGAGACGCAAAGCAAAAAATGCGCTGCCCTTCAGGAGGTTGATTTTTCTTTTTCCAACCCTGAGTCAGGCCGTTTTCGCGTCCATGTTTTTCATCAACAACGCGGCATCGCGCTGGCTTTCAGGGTTATCCCTAAAGAAATCCCTACTCTGAACCAGATAAAAGCACCGGAAATATTGACTCAGCTTTCGCGCATGGCGCGTGGCTTGGTGTTGCTGACTGGTCCAAGCGGATCGGGCAAATCGACCACCTTGGCTGCCATGATTGAGCTCAGAAACAGAGTGGATTCAGCACATATCCTGACCTTGGAAGATCCCATTGAATTTGTTCATAAAGAGCAAGATGGATTAATCACACAACGGGAGATTGGCCAAAACAGCCTCAGCTTTGCTGCCGCGCTGCGCTCGGCTCTGCGCGCCGATCCCGATGTGATCATGATTGGGGAAATGCGTGATCTGGAGACCATTCGTCTGGCCTTGACGGCGGCAGAAACCGGCCATTTGGTCCTTGCAACTCTGCATACCACCTCTGCCTCTTCGACCATCAATCGCATTATCGATGTCTTCCCGGCAGCAGAAAAAGAGATGATTCGCAGCATGCTCTCTACTTCACTGCAGGCGATTGTCTCCCAACAACTGCTGCCTAAAAGCAACGGTGGTCGTGTTGCCGCCTACGAAATCTTGATGGCCACCCCCGCTATTCGCAATTTGATCCGTGAAAACAAACTTGCCCAGGTGTATTCTGCCATGCAGACTGGGCGTCAAGTGGGTATGCAAACCTTGGAACAATCTTTGCAGGAACTCGTTACCGCCGGCATGATCAGTCGCAAAGTGGCGCATGACCAAGCCAATATCAAGGACTCTTTCGTTTAATCCTGTTGCCATCGGAAAAAGAGATTTCATGAATAAGCTGATGAATATCCATCCACTCAGATTTGCACTCTCCGCCTTGGCTCCGCTCGCGTTGGCGATGGGTTTGACGGTTGCAGCGCTCCCCGCTGCTGCCGGCACACTCTCCTCCGCATTGAACCTGGAGCCGCAACCTGGATCCTCCTTTTTGGAAGTTCCTGCCGCCGCCAATGGTGAAGCCGACTTGATACGGGTTGGTTATATGCTGGCCGATGGTTTGGTGGCTGAATTGCGCAAAAACCATCCTCCATTGGGATATCATCATCCGCTGTTGGTAGCTACTTTTGTCAACCGCAGCAATATGGATCTCAGCTCGGAGATGGGCATGGTGATGGCCGACCATGTCTCCTCGCGCATCACCCAACATGGCTATACCGTTCTGGAACCAAAGTTGCGCAAAGAGTTTTCCATCCGCAAAGAGCATGGAGAGTTCATGTTATCGCGCGATATCGATAAACTGTTCCAGGAAAATCGTGCCTATGCGGCTGTGGTTGGCAGCTATACCGAGTCGCGCAGTCTGCTCGATTTTACGGTAAAGATTGTCGAGATTAAAACCCGTCACGTGCTGGCCTCTGCCGATCTGCGCCTGCCCCTGGGTGAAAATGCCCGTGATTTGTTGATGAGTCTAGGTGGGGGAACCAATATGGAGGTGGTAGATAAATGATGAATCGTACCGCAACAGCTCCTTTGCGCAAGTGGGCTTTGCTGCTTGCTGGCGCCCTCATGTTGACCGGCTGCATGGCCCAACATCCAGACTATCCCTTGGTTTCCCAGCCAGTCGGTGAGCAACGTCATTTGGGCCTGGAGGAGGCCAGTTATTTGGCTGCCGACAGCCTGGTTGCCCAATCACGGGAAAAACTTAAACCCCGGCAGACCATCCTTCCAGCCAGCTTTGTCGATGACAAAAACCTGGAACAATCTTCGGCCATGGGACGCATGCTGGCCCAGCAGGTCTCTTCGCGCCTGACTCAGGCCGGTTTTTCGGTGGTTGAGATCAAGTTGCGCAAGAGTGTGCGTCTGGTTAAAGGGGAGGGAGAGGGGCAATTTCTCCTTTCGCGGGAACTGGAAAAGATTGCCGAGTTCCATAACGCTTCTGCCGTTCTGGTCGGCAGTTATGTCGCCACACCAAGCATGTTGTATGTCAATACCCAATTGGTCATGGTCAAAGGTGGGGTAGTCATTGGCTCACAGGATTATAAAATTCCCCTCACCCGTGAGCTGCGCGCTCTGCTGGAACCCGGTACTTGATTGGTGCCATCACGGCTTTTTCTGCACTCTGTCCCTAGTGGCAGAGTGCAGACTCTCCAACTGCTCCAATAGAGTACCACTCCCCCTGCTCTCCAATCCCTCTATGCAACTGCGCTATTTTTGGTAGCCGTCAAAAACACCAGAAGCGACCGCAGCGACTGCTTGGCTTAACCAATGGCACAAGCAAGATAATATTTTATTCTGCACTCAACCAGTACACGCATCACAAAACAACTCTGAACCAAGCATGCCTGATAGAGTCATAAAAAAGAATATGCAAGAGTTCGGCACTTTTTTGCACGCTTAAGCACTGTATCTCAAGATAAATATGTGCTATAATGCTGCCGTTTCTGTTTTTGGAAGAACAGAATTTCCCCAGGAACCTCCCTATGCAGCGACCCCTCTCTCTCCTCTTTGCTCTCTTGCTGCTGTTGTGGCCCGTTGCCGGCGCGACCCATACCCCTGACATCTCCTCTTCCTCCCCTATCAACTTGAGCGCAACAGAACGGCATTGGCTCACCCAACACCACCATATCCGCCTCGGTGACGACTTTTCCTGGCCCCCCTTTGCCTTCCTCGATGAAAAAAAATTGTTCAGTGGCATCAGCGCCAGCTATATTGAATCCCTCGCTGCATGGTTGGGCATAGAGATCCAACCCGTATTGGGGTTGACCTGGGCCCAGGTATTGGAAAAAGTGCGCATTGGGGAGATCGATCTGCTCCCGGCAGTGGCCCGCTCCGCAGAACGTGAACAGTTTCTTCATTTTACCAAGCCCTATATCTCCTTTCCGGTGGTCATCGCCACCAAAAACAACAATCACTCCATCGCCGGCCTGACCGACCTGGCCGGTCGCAAAGTGGGTGTGGTCAAGGGCTATATCACCCACGAACGACTGAGCAAAGAGTATCCTGACATTCCATTGGTATTGCTCGACTCCTTGGCTTCGGGGCTCCTTGCCCTGGAACGCGGTCATCTGGATGCTGTGGTCGATAATCTGGGGGCTATCACCTATGAAATCCGCAATCGTCGTCTGATCAATATCAAGATTGCCGCCCCCACCCAGTATACTTTTGAACTCTCCATGGCCGTGCGCAAGGATTGGCCGGAATTGGCCATCATCCTGGATAAAGGTCTCCAGGCTTTGAGTACGCGGGATAAAGCCGCCATCGAAAATGCCTGGTTGGCGGTCCAGGTACAATTTGGCCTGGATCTGGTCACTCTTCTGACCTGGGGTCTGCCCCTGGGAGCAACCTTGTTGTTGATAACCGGCTTTGTGCTCTTCTGGAACCGCAAGCTGCAACGAGAGGTGACCGAACGCAAACGCATCGAACAGGAGCTTCTTCAAGCCAAAGAGGCTGCAGAGGCCGCCAATCAAAGTAAAAGCGCCTTCCTCTCCGCCATGAGCCATGAGATCCGCACCCCCATGAATGTGGTGATCGGCATGACTGAACTGCTGCAAGAGAGTCCGCTCAACCCGGAACAACAGCAATTTGTGCAACGTCTGCGCAGCTCAGGAGCCAATCTGCTGGCCTTGATCAATCAAATCCTTGATCTCTCCAAAATTGAAGCGGGACATCTGCGCATTCAGGATGAGCCGTTATTGCTGCAAAAACAACTCCAGGAGTTGACCGATTTGCTGCGGGTTTTGGCCGACAGCAAAGCGCTACAGCTCTCCTGCCGGTGGGATGCAAAACTGCCTGAGTGGCTGCTGCTGGATGGTCCGCGTTTGAACCAGATTCTCTTTAATCTGCTCGGCAACGCCATCAAGTTTACCGAAAAGGGTGAGATCACCTTGACCGCCTCCTGTACCCTCGAGCCCGTGCCACGACTGCATCTCCTGGTAACCGATACCGGTATTGGCATCCCTGCCAATCAGTTGGAACAGATCTTTGCTGCCTTCTCGCAAGCTGATGCCGGAATCAGTCGCCGCTATGGCGGTACTGGCCTGGGACTCACCATATCGCGCAAACTGGTGGAGTTGATGGGTGGCTCGATGCGCGTGGAGAGCAAGCTCGGCGTGGGCAGCAGCTTTCACATCTTTCTGCCCCTGCGCCAGGCTGCACCACCAAGCAGCACCCCTGTCGAAACCCCTGCCACCACCAGCGACAAAACAGTCAGCAGCAGCAAAAAGATCCTGATTGCCGATGACTCAGAAGATAACCAGGTGCTGCTGCAAGCCTATCTGAAACAGACTCCCCATATCCTCTTTTTTGCCAGCAATGGCGAAGAGGCGCTCAATATGGTCAAACAGGCTGATCCCCCTCTCGATTTGCTCTTTATGGATGTGCAGATGCCGATTATGGATGGTTATACGGCCACACGCAGCATTCGCCGCTGGGAAGAGGAGCAGGGACGCCCTCCCCTCCCTATTGTCGCCTTGACCGCCCATGCCTTCGCCGAAGAGAGTCAACACAGCCTGGATGCAGGCTGTACTCTGTTCCTGGCCAAACCCATCGGCAAGAAAAAATTGTTGGAGGTGATCGAAAACGTTGCTTAGGGGCTGAATAGACGCTGTTTTGTAACTATTCACCACCAAAAACCATTGCGGGTCCAGGGAGGGCACCTCCCCATATGCGCTAACATGTTTTCCCCGATACAGCCATTTGTCGCTTACGTTTTCGCGGTGATTCTGCCAGTTGGGTCAG
>NZ_RXIU01000290.1 GCF_004217665.1 Candidatus Magnetaquicoccus inordinatus
CCCCATGGGGATGCTGTGCGGATTGGCGCAAAAAGGCGCGCCAATCCGCACAGCTTGCTTCCATTAGGCGCGCCGCGCCGACGCAAAAAGCGCGTCGGCTTGTTGTGAAAGGCGCGCCAAAAGCAGAAGATTAAAAACAAAATCCCAGGGATTCCATCCCTGGACCCGGCCAGGGAGGTGCCCTCCCTGGACCCGCAGTTGTTTTGGATGGTGGATAGTTACAATGATTTTGCCAAGTATCGAGCAGTTGCTTGGCGTGGTGGAGAGCAGACAGGTGGGTAAATGATTTTGCCACGTATCGAACAGTTGGTTGAGCAGCATTCTGGATTGACCTTTCAAGGGGAGCGCAAAAAAAATTTGCAGCGGGCGGTTGAGGAGCGTATGGGCGCTTTAAGCCTGCAGCAGGCAAGCAGTTATGCAGAGATTTTGGAGCAGCAGAGCCAGGAGCGGGAAAATCTGATCAGTCTGTTGACGGTCAATGAGACCTATTTTATGCGTGAACCGGCGCAGATTCATTTTGTAGTCAATCGTCTGCTTCCAGAGTTGATCCACAGCAGCAAACAGCGTCAGGAGATAGTGATTTTGAGTGCCGGTTGCGCAACTGGTGAGGAGCCATACTCTCTGGCTATAGCTTTGTATGATAAATTTGCCCAAACCTTGGGACATTTTGTTCGTATTATCGGCATTGATGTGGATGTGAAAGCATTGGCCATTGCCAAAGAGGCGATTTATGGTCGCAACTCTTTTCGTGGCAATGGCCATGATTTTTTGCAAAAGCATTTTACCCGTCTGCATGACCAGCGCTATCAACTGAATGAAAATTATAGAAAATTAGTTACTTTTCACAATTGCAACATTCTCAATCGCCAGGATATGCTCAGACTGGCAATACAGGCAGATATAATATTTTATCGCAATGTTTCTATATATTTTGAGGAGCCTGCTCGCCGGGCGATTTTTGCCAATTTTGCTTCGCTTTTGCAACCGCCGGGCTATGTTGTGGTCAGTTCGGTAGAGAGTATGTTGCATGATTTTGGAATTTTTCATTTATTAGAGGAGGATGGGCTGTTTTTCTTTCAAAAAGAGGCGCCCACCTCCCATCAAGCATTGGGGAGATTGAATAAACAATTCAGTCAATTAAACAAGCTGCGCCAGAAACTACCGACAACAAAGCGGTTTGCGCCAGGGGATTCAGGCATATTCCCCTCCCATTCAACGGAGGAACAAACAGTGCCAGGCAGGTTAAAGGGCAAAGCCATATCTGCTGGCTTGTTGCCGGAGAACAGCAGAGCTGTCGCGGCCGATGCAAGCGCCAGGAGGGCGGGAAGCAACCTTGTTTCTGTAGCGGAACATCGTAACAGTAACAAATCTGTAACAGGTGCAGAGTTAGAAAATAGTTTGCAAAACGCATTGGTGTTAGCCCAGCAGCAGAACTATGCCCAGGCGTTGCAACTGGTGGAGCGTTGCATAAACAGTGAAAATATTGTAGAAAATGTGGATGCGCAATCTTTGCAGGCGGGGTTGTTGTTGGAGTTGCAGCGTTTTGCAGAGGCAAAGGATTTATGTCGGCGGATATTGGTGAGCCAACCTTGGCATATTGAGGCGCGGATGTTATTAGGGATTATGGCCAAGCGGGGAGGGGAGCATGAGGAGGCGTTACAGCAATTCAAGGAGGTCAGTTTTCTCAATCCGCACAATTGGCTGGCACACTATTATTTGGCGGAGTCCTATCAACAGTTGCAGCGCAAGCCGCAGGCAGTTCGTGCCTACCGGGTGACTGTCAACATACTCAGCAAGCAGGGCATGGGTAAGACTGGTTTGACACTGTTTGCTCCTTTTTGTACTACAGAGCAATTGCTGCATTTGTGCAATAAGCAAATTGTGCACTTGATGGGCTGAGATTGTTCTCAAGAGCTCAATATTCTGGATAAAATGTAACTATACCCCACCCAAAACAATTGCGGGTCCAGGGAGGCATCTCAGTGGCCGGGTCCAGGTATGGAATCCCTGGGATTTTGCTTTTAATCTTGCAACTATTCAGTACCCAAAAACAACTGCGGGTTCAGGGAGGGCACCTCCCTGGCCGGGTCCAGGGATGGAATCCCTGGGATTTTGCTTGTAATCTTTTGCCTTTGGCGCGCTTTTCAAACTAAGCCGACGCGCTTCTTGCGTCGGCGCAGCGCGCCTAATGGAAGCAAGCTGAGCGGATTGGCGCGTATTTTTACGCCAATCCGCTCAGCATCCCCATGGGGGTAGAGCTGGCGAGCCAGTACAAACCTGAATAGTTACGATAAAATTATGGTGTCATAGCCAAACGAAAGCCGATGGCGTTGACCTTCATGGAGCTGCTGCCGCGATTGCGCATGGTACAACGCAAGTGTCGCGACACGCTGCCAAAATAGCCGCCACGAAAAATTCGATCACTGCCACCACTCTCTACTACTGGATCTGTGGCAGCAGCGGCTGCATAGGCGCCATAAATATCCTGTACCCACTCCCACACATTGCCACTCATATCCGACACAGCAAAACCGTTGGCCGACCGCTTGCCCACCGGATGCAGTTCTCTTTTGCTGTTGTCATTATACCATGCCACCGTATCTGCCGTGTTGGCACCCGAATAGATCTCCTCTTTGCCACCAGAGCGGCAGGCATATTCCCACTCTGCCTCTGTGGGTAAGCGATATTTATGCTCACCCATGCTGTTGAGCTTTTTGATAAACTCCTGCACATCATCCCAGGCGACACTATCTACCGGGCAATCTCCACCGCAATCCTTGGCACTCAAATCGGCAGGATCCTCACCCATTACCTTGCGCCACTGCTCTTGCGTTACCTCACTGCGACCAATACGAAAAGCGGAAAGTGTCACCTCATGGGCCGGTTTTTCATTATCAAAACAGCGATCATTCCACTCCAGATTGCAGCCCATGGAAAAAGTGCCACCCGGAACATTGACCAGCTCCATCCCCGTAACCGGGTCGCGAAAAGTGGACGGCGGATCTGCTGCGGCAACGGTAGCACTACAGGACAAAGCTAAAACCATAATCAATCCTCTGACAGCTTCACCCATCGCATTTCTCCAAGAGCAAATAAACAGTATGCAAATAAACTCTAGTGGACCAACAAAGCTGCGTTGACTACTCAAAATGATTGCATAATCCCGGGAGAGACACTGACCTTGACAGGAATCAGTGACGGACTACCTGAGATTTTGCTGTTGCTTGGCGGTGCTTTTACAAGATGCGCGAGCGACCATTGCTTCGCAACCGCATACCCCACAGGCGTCGCAGGCAAACTGGCGATTATGGATTGCCTTGCCACCTGTCAAAACAGTTTGGTTGGCCCACTGGACTATTATTTAATGAAGTTATGGCAAAAA